>CAZJCT010000097.1:0-9949 GCA_964544675.1 uncultured Sphingobium sp. | reverse complement strand
GCTCAGCAAAACGCCGGCGCTCCATTGGCCTGGTTTGTCACCGCCATGCACAGCCTCGCCCGCGGCAGCGCAGCTCGTGCGCATCACCAAGCTTTCCAACGCCAACTTCGGCACGATTTCAAGCTTCGGCTCGGACTCGAAAAAGAGCCAGAATGTCTGCGTCTACAGTTCGAGTGGCGAGTATAACGTCACGGCAACGGGTTCGGGAACTGGCGGCGCTTTCACGCTGTCCGGGAGCAGCGCCACACTTCCCTATGAAGTGCAATGGAGCAGTTCCTCGGGGCAGACGTCCGGAACCTCGCTCAGCCCAGGCATAGCCCTCAGCGGCCTATCTTCCGGAGCGTTGTCGTCAAACTGCAACATCGGTCCATCGACCACCGCAAGCCTCATCATCGTAATCCGAGCGAGCGAAAAGAGCAGTGCGACCGCCGCGAGCTATAGCGGGACGTTGACGCTCATGATCGGTCCCGAATGAGCGGGCGCCGGACCAGCAAAACGATAGCTTGTCGCTGGGCAATCGCCGCGTTGCTTGCGGCGATCATCGGGTTCCTCTCCGCACCCAGTCTGGCTCGCGGGGAATCCGTTCGGCACAGCCCTCTGGCCTTTTCCGTGTCCCGTCCGCCTGCGGGCTTCGACGACCTTCTGCAACCGCAGAAAACCATCGTCGATGTCTATTATGGCGGTCAGCGCATGGGCGAAGCCGCCGTGATCTATCAACCCGGAGCTTTCCGGTTCCAGGATGTGGGCGCACTCCTCGTACTGCTCCCCGATCTTGTGGACCCGGCGCTTGTCCGGCAGCACCTCGCCGACCGTCATCTTGATCCCCATACGGCGCTCGCCTGCATGGCCGGCCAGTCATCGGACTGCGGTGAACTCAGCCCATCAACTGCGGGGATCATCTTCGACCAGCAACGGTTTCGCGTCGATATCTTCATTGCTCCTGAACAGCTGAAGGTGCGTCCGGGGATCGATCGCTCCTATCTGAATGCTCCGCCTTCGCACCTCGCGCTGGTCGATTCCTTTTCGGGCACGGTCGCGGGTTCCGACGATGGCCGCACGGTTTACACGATCCAGAACCGGACAGTGCTCGGTGACGGTGCCGCGCGATTGCGCAGCGAAACATCGGTTTCATCCGACGCCGGCTTCCGCGTTGAAACCATGGTCGCCGAACTGGATCGGCCCGACCGCCGCTATTCCGCAGGCCTGTTCTGGACTCCGGGGATGGACCTGCTCGGCCGCAGGAAAATGCTCGGCATCGGCGTTGGCAGCCAGATCGACACGCGGCTCGACAAATATCTGCTGGAGGGAAGCCCGCTCATTCTCTTCCTGCCGCGGCGCGCGAGGATCGACCTCCTGCGCGACGGTCGTCTGCTCGCCTCGCGGACCTATGAGGCCGGAAACCAGAATCTCGACACCTCGGCACTGCCAAGCGGCTCCTATGACCTCACGCTGCGCATCCAGGAAACCGGGGGCGGCAGCCGTGAGGAACGCCGTTTCTTCATCAAGAGCGCCCTGATTGCGCCGATGGGGCAGACCCTCTTCCATGCCTATGGCGGCGTACTCGCAAATGACAGCGACCGGCGAGCGATAGGCATCACCGGCACGCCCTATGTCCAGGCGGGGATTGCCCGGCGGCTTACCTCGCGCCTGGCGATCGATGGCTCGGTCATCGGTGTCGGCGACAAGCTCATCGGCGAGATTGGCGGCTACATCTTCACCGGCATCGGCCAGTTCCGCGCCGCCGGCCTTGCCAGCAGCGCCGGCGATGTCGGCGTCCTTGTGCAGGGCAATTCGCTTGGCCGTTCGGCCTTCGGCTATGCCTTCGATCTGCGCCGGGTGTGGAGCCATGACCGCGCGCCGATCGTTCCGCTGAATGACGCGGAGTCGCGTTCTTTCGATCTTGCGTCGGTAGACCGCACGGGAAACGTCGGCGGGTCATTCACCCAGATCAACACGAATCTCACCTATCGCCTCGGCCTCGCCCGCCTTGGCATCGCCGGATATTATCGCCGCGACCGGCACGATATGTCCTATGCAGTCGGACCAACCGCCTATTGGCCGGTGCTGCGAAAGCGCGGGCTTGAACTCGCGGTCGACGCTCGCATGACGCAATCCAGCCAGGGACGCACCGGCTATGTGGGTCTTACGCTGCAATTGCTGCGGCCACACGGTTCGCTCAATGGAGCGGTCGGGGTCCGATCAACAAGCAGGTCGGGTTCCGAGGCTGATACGAGAGGCGGTCTCGTTGCCGAAGTCGGCGGATCATGGGAGCGGGAAAACACGCTGGGCGGCGACCTGAGCGTAGCGGGAGCTTTCGAACGGACGCCCGGCGAGGATGGCCTTCGTGGTTCGGTCAATCTGCGTGGGCCATATGGATCGGCATTCGTTGATGCGAACTCGGCGCTCTCCAGCGTGCGGCGCGGCACCCAATACAGCGCCAGCTTCCAGACCAGCCTCGCGGCCACAGACGACGGCCTTGCGATAGGAGGAAGAGATGTCGGCGAAGGATCCATCGTCGTGCGGATCGATGGCCAGGCCAGGGACACGGCTTTCGAGGTTCTGGTGGACGAAAGCTCCCGCGGCCTGGTTCGCCCCGGCGCTTCCCTTCCCCTCTTTCTCACCCCCTATCGTCACTACGACGTCCGCATAAGGCCAGTGAGTGGAAATCGCGCAAGCTATGATGGCCGAACGCGCACGATCAGCATCTATCCTGGCACCGTCGCCAGGCTCGAATGGAAGGCCGAACCCGTCGTGACCGCCTTCGGGCGCGCGGTCTGGCCCGACGGCACCCCGATCGCCGACGCCAACATAACCGCAACCGCCGGTATCGGGCAGACCGATGGACAGGGATATTTTCAGATCGAGACCGGGGCGACCGACATACTGAAGGTTCAGGCCCGGGATGGCCGCTTATGCCGCCTTTCGATCGACAGCCTTCGGGCAGCCAACGGATTTGCCGCGCTCGGCGAACGGCGATGCCAAATATCGACTTCGCCGCAATTTGCCCAACGGAGTACCCCATGAGATACGCTATCCAGCCTCGCGCATGCCGTCCCTTCGGTTTCCTGCTCGCGGCCGCCTTGCTGAATCTTGCCCCACCAGCGAACGCCGAGATGGTGCTGAGCCAGGTCATCGTCGATCTCGCGGCCGATGCACCGCCGCACCAGGACATCGAGGTCTGGAATTCGGGATCGGAACGAATTTATGTTGTGGCCGAGCCATCGGAGATCGTTGCGACCGGAAAGGCCGACGAGCGGCGCGTCCAGATGCCCGATCCGGCGCAGCTCGGCCTGCTGGTCGCCCCGAACCGGCTCGTTCTCGAGCCTGGGGAGAGGAAGCTTATTCGTGTCGCCGCCATCGCCGAGCGAACAGGCACGGAACGTATATATCGGGTCGCCATCAAGCCGGTGACGGGCGATATCACCGCGAACGGCAGCGGCCTGAAGGTCCTCGTTGGCTATGACGCGCTCGTCATCGTCAGGCCGACCGGGCCTCGCTCGGACATCACGGGCGCTCGCACCAACGATGTCCTCACGCTCCGAAACAATGGGAACAGCAATGCCGAACTGTTCGACGGCAAGCAATGCGACGACAGTGGCGCCAACTGTGCGAGCCTGCCGCCCAAGCGCCTTTACGCGGGGGCGAGCTGGGATCAAACGCTGACGCGCAGAACTCCGGTCACCTATAGCGTCAAGACGGGTGATGTGGTCGCCACCCAGACATTCCAGCCTTGATGCTTCCGATGGGCAAACTCGCGCCTGGTAATACTTTAGGATGAACGCATGGGTTTGCGATGACAGAAAATGAGCAATGCGATAGCAATCGATTTGAAACGGGCTGGTGGTGACCGGCCCCCACTGAGTGGTCCGCGTTAATTGTTAGTGCAAGATTGCCTCCGGCGCCATGGGTGACCGCAGGTGGAGCGAAGCGGAACCGGAGGGCTGCCATGGCGGCGTCGCTGTTTCTGGGGCCGGTGGTCGGTAGCCAAGCGAGCTGTGCGGCCGGACGGTGTTGTAGTGCCGCCGCCAGGCTTCGATCAGGATCTTTGCCTCAGCCAAGGTGTAGAAGATCTCGCCATTCAAGAGCTCGTCGCGCATCGAGCCATTGAAGCTTTCACAGTAGCCGTTCTCCCAAGGGCTACCTGGAGTGATGTAGAGCGTCTTCACGCCGATCTTCGCCAGCCATTGCTGCACGGCATTGGCGATGAACTCGGGGCCGTTGTCTGACCGTATGTGTGCTGGCGGCCCTCGCGTAACGAACAGTTCAGCCAGGGCTGCCAGAACGTCCTCGCTACGCAACCGTCGCGCTACCGGCAGGGCCAGGCACTCCCGGCTGGCCTCGTCGATGATCGACAGGATGCGGAACTTGCGGCCATCGTGCGTGCGCCCCTCGACAAAGTCGTAAGACCACACGTGCCCCGGATACTCTGGCCGCAGGCGGATACATGATCCGTCGTTGAGCCAGAGCCTTCCCCGCTTCGGTTGCTTCTGCGGCACCTTGAGCCCCTCACGGCGCCAGATGCGTTCAACCCGCTTGCGGTTCACATGCCAGCCCGCATCGCGCAGCAAGGCCGTCACCCGGCGATAGCCGTAGCGACCATATTGTCGAGCCAGGGCGATGATATCCTCAGTCAGCGCAGCCTCGTCATCTGCCCCACGCGGCGTCTTGCGCTGTGTCGATCTATGTTGCCCAAGCACACGGCAGACCCGCCGCTCGGACACTGGCATCATGTCCCTTATATGATCGATACAGCGCCTGCGGCGCGCAGGGCTCAGAAGTTTCCCTTTGCGGCCTCCTGCAGGATCAGCTTGTCCAGCGTCAGGTCGGATACCGCCCGGCGCAACCGGGCGTTCTCCTTCTCAAGCTCTTTCATCCGCCGAGCCTGGTCCATCTTTAGGCCGCCATACTCCTTGCGCCAACGGTAGTAGCTTTGTTCGGTAACGCCGATCCGCCGGCAGGCATCTGCAACCGTTCCGCCCTGCGCCAGCACGATCTCCGCTTCACGCAACTTGCCAATGATATCTTCCGGCTTGTGCTTCCTTGCCATTCCATTCCTCCTTCGTGGCCATTCCTAAAATAGAAATTGGGCCACTCAGAAGGGGGCAGATCAGTGGGGGCCGGTTCAGCCCGGGCTGGAAGCGTTAGAAAGACCAGCTCAACTACGTTCGCCCGGGCTGACATTATGGATATTGTGCATCGTTGGGCCGGCCTACCAAAAATGGCAAGTGTTCTACGTGGTCGTAAAAATGGGGAACTGACAGCGATAGTCATTGATACGGGAGAAAATACCAGGAACATGAAGTCGTTGCGGACCTATCGGCCGATGTCCGCCTCCCTTGTCAATGCCGATGCCGTACCGTTCCCATAGAATGATTGGGACGCACTGAATTGTTCACAATTCCCGACGAAGACGAATTGCTCGCGCAGCTGGCGGCTCTTTCCGAGGCTGAGCGCAACCTCGATCCGCAAGAGCGATCCAGGCGGAGCGCGATCCTGAGCGAACGGCTGCGGGATTGCCTGCGCGAGGCAGATGCCCTGGGGTTGCGCGATACGGGCCTGCACCTCGACATGGCGGTGAACGCAATCGAGAGAGACCGCGAACCCCGACGGCCCGAATTTTCAGCGACCAGTAGCCGCCTGCATTGAGGCGACCGATGCCTTGTACCGCAGGACCTTCACAAAACGCCGGCACTGGAATTCCACCCGTCGCCCGTAATCCATCGGCTGACGGGGAATAGTGAACTTCTATGCTCAACGCCCAGAATCTGCTGACAAGCTGCGACCGGATCGACCATTTGGCATGCACGCTCCTGCAAGCCATCGAACGGGTGGATATCGACGAATTTCTTACCCTGCGCAGCGACATCGCCACAGATTTCAAGCATCAGTTGCTGAAAGACTTGAAATCCGTCGGCCTCAAACTCCTTGCGTCAGGAGACGCCGAGACCAGAAGGCAGGTTCGTGCCTGCTTCGATGAACTTGAAGGATTTGAGCTGGCCTGGATCGGCTATCTGACAGAATGGACCGACGAAGCGATCGCCGCCGATGGGCAGCTATTTCTGTCGGAGAGCCGCGCGATTCTTGAAGCCATGCGGGACTGGGTCAAACGCTGGACCGCAATGCTCTGCTCGCTTGCATTAAGGGATGGCGTAATCCGCTTGCGGGCTGCGGGATAGCCCGCCACCCGCTAAAATTCCGCAACCATCTGCCATCCGGCACGTTTCCTGATCGTTAACCCTGTCGGGCTATGACGGGATCGCTCGCCGAGACGCGAGCGGAGGCGTGCAAACCTCCTGCAAAGAGAATCCCGTCGAGTTTCTCGACCGGGTGGCGAACGCGCATGTCCAGAGCTTTCGGGCTTAAAGGCGTTCGCGCCTGTCTCTTTGCAGGTTTGCAACACCCGGCTCACGGGCGGCACGCTTCATCCACGAAGCGTGCCGTCGGCGATCACAGCCGCGCGGCACTCAGAAGAGAGAGCCGCTTGTGAAGGACGAAACGCCCCTCGGCCGATTACCGGAACGGCCTGCATGCATTTCCCGGACGACTGCCCGGGAAATTGCGGTCACCAATGTGAGTCTCCGCTCTCCCCGTTCCAGGCAACGGGCAACCTCATTCCGGCTCCTTGAGCAAGAGAAATGGGCTGATCTCGAGACCTTTGGCGATCCTCTCGATGTTGTCGAGCGACACATTGCGCTCGCCCCGTTCGACGCCGCCGAAATAGGTTCGATCCATTTCAATTTCGAGCGCGAAATCCTGTTGGCTCACGCCGCGCGCCAGCCGGTACCGGCGGACGTTCGTTGCCAAAATGCTTCGGAGCAAACCAGGATGCGTGCGCTTCACGCCGCATAAGTCCCCTCCGGATGATTATAAGGCGACGGGTTTTAAGTATCATTTAACAAGATCGTCCTAAATTGACGGATGTGCGCCGCACAGCACCAGCGAACACACAACGCGCGTTCCGTCATGGAAATTCATGTCGTGAACAATATTACATATATCAATGCGGCAGTTTTGTCAGACGTCAAACTTCATCAATGAGAACAGGAAAAATACCCATCTTATCAAAGTCGTAATCAAAACTCCGTATTATCGCTCCACGATAACGGATTATCCATTCCACCATATTTTCATGGACCTGAAAGAGCCTTGCTAACCTTACGCAACAAGATCCTCGAAATGATCGCGAAGGGCGCCAGTCTCCAGGCGACCATGGATCGGCTGTGCCTTGAGATCGAGGCATTCGGCCCTGGCCTTGTATGCTCGGTCCTGACCGTCGATCCTGACGGCTTCCTCCATCCGCTTTCCGCGCCCAGCCTCACCGACGACTTTTGCGCGGCGCTCGATGGCCTGATGATCGGCCCGGACATCGGTTCCTGCGGCAGCGCCGCCTATTGGCGAAAGCCTGTTACCGTCAGCGATATAGCCAGCAATCCTCGCTGGGCGCAATTCAAGGACGGCGCGCTCACCCAGGGCTTACACGCGTGCTGGTCCACGCCGATCTTCGATGACGCGGAACAGGTCGTCGGCACATTCGCGCTCTATTATCGCGAAGCAAGGGCGCCCACCGATGCAGAACGGGCCATGGTCGATGCCTGCACCCACCTGTGCTCGATCGCGCTTGAGCGCCATGGCCGCGTTCTTGAACGTGAGCGACGGGCCAATATCGATATGCTCACCGGGCTCGCCAACCGGGCCTCGTTCACGACCACGCTGTCACACCTCTCTTGCGCAGAGCCGGGCGTCTGGGCTCTGCTCATTGTCGACCTCGACAATCTGAAGGTGATCAACGACAGCTTCGGTCATCATGCCGGCGACCTGCTGCTCCAGGCTGCGGCATCGCGAACCGAAGCGGCTGCGGCCCCCGACCGGGTATTCCGCATCGGCGGGGACGAGTTCGCGATTCTGGTTCAGTCACCGGAAGCGCTTCGGGATCTGGATGATTTTTCGGAGACGATCCTGCACAGCCTCTCCGCACCGCTTCACTGCAACGGGCACGCGATCGTGCCCAGGGCCACGATCGGCGGCGCGGTTCTGGCGCCAGGCGACCGCGATGCGGAAACCGTCCGGCAGAACGCCGACTTTGCCCTTTACCATGCGAAGGAAACCAACAGGGGCGGCTTTGTCCGTTACTGGCCGGGCATCGACACCAGGATCATTCACCGCATTGCCGCCATTCGCGATGTCGACGCTGCCCTGCGCGAGGAACGGATCGAAGCGCACTACCAGCCTATTGTCCGGTTCGACACCCGCGAGATCGTCGCGATGGAGGCGCTATGTAGGCTTCGGATGGCCAACGGAGGCCTGCTCGCCGCGGCAGCATTCCGCGAAGCGACCACTGATGTTCGCATTGCATCCGAACTCACCGAACGCATGCTAGAGCTCGTCGCGCGCGACATGCGCGAATGGATCGACCAGGATATTCCCATCGGCCATATCGGCATCAACGTCTCGCTCGCGAATTTTCACGGCGGACGGCTCGATCAGCAAATCGCCGCTGCCCTTGCCGTGCATGGCCTCCCGCTCAGGCATCTGGTGATCGAAATTACCGAGAGCGCTTATCCCGCGCTTCGCGACGAGGCCGTCATCCGGGCTGTCGAAACCCTGCGATTAAAGGGTTTGAGGGTCGCGCTCGACGATTTCGGGACGGGCGGCGGGCTGCTCATGCCGCTCCTGACGATGCCGGTCGACATGATCAAGATCGACAAGATCCTGGTCGATCGCCTCGCTCCCGGAGGCGCTGGCGCCGCGGTGATCGGCGGACTGCTACACACGGCGCGCGAGCTCGACATCGCTGTTGTCGCCGAAGGCGTCGAGAACGAAATCCAGGCGAAACAACTTGCCGAACTTGGCTGCAGAATGGGTCAAGGCTATTTCTTTTCGAAGCCAGTGGACGGTGTATCTGCGACCCGTCTGCTCCTTGAACAGCGCGGCGAAGAACAGGCAATCCAGAAAAGGCGCCGATGACCGGAAGAATATTTCGGCGACATCAGTCGTCATCTACCAATTTCATAACCGACAGGCCCGCCGACTGAAGGCAATCATCCTTTAGTATTACCGTGCTGGTTTACGATGACACCGGGTAAGTGGCTCGATAACGGCGATTTTTGAGGCCATTTTATCAGTTACAGGCTGTGCGGGTCGAGCAAGGCCGCCGCGGCAACGCGGGCCGATGTCGGCGTTCCCGAAGTAAATCGCCGAAGATCAGACCGTTGCGAGCAGGGGGCGTTCAGTGAGCAGGAAAAATGCCAACCGCAAGACCGCAGAGGAAGCCCTGCGCTTTCTCGACCAACATATGCTCGACCCCACGCCGCTCAACTACAGCTTCGCCTATCTCTATCTGACCGGGGTCAGCGGGTCGCTGCGCAAGGCCGTCGACGAAATGACCGATGGCGGCTTCCGCCTCGCCCAGAAGGACGTCGACGAACTGATGGGCTCGACCCATGAGACTGCTGGTTCTCCGCCTTCCGCCGCCTTCGATGAGCAGCAGTCGCAGCTTCGCCAACAAGCGCGGTCCTTCGCAGACCTGACCGCCCAGGCATTGCGCGACACGGGCGCTTTCAACCGCGATCTCAATGAAAGCGTTGGCAACTTGGCGGACGGCGCAGACCTGATCACCGTAGTGCAAGCCATGATCGAGCGGACCGCCGAGGTCGAGCGCAGACTGGACGAGACCTGCAAGGAAACGGAAAAACTCCGTCTCGACCTGGAAGCGGCGCGTGACGACGCCTCCCGCGACGGGCTGACAAACCTGCCGAACCGCAGGACGTTCGACACAAAGGTTCAGGCCGCCTTCGACAAGGACGGGCGCGTTACCGTCGCCTTCTGCGATATCGACCACTTCAAGTCGATCAACGACCGTTTCGGACATGCAGTGGGCGACCGCGTCCTGAAAGCATGTGGATCGGCGTGCAAAAAGGACCCCGTTAGCGGGGTGATCGGCGTCTAAAAG
>CAZJCT010000096.1:0-10088 GCA_964544675.1 uncultured Sphingobium sp. | reverse complement strand
CGTCGAGTGAATAGCCCGCCGACCGCACGGTGCGGATGATGTCGGGGCGTCCGCCGACATTGATCGCCTTGCGCAGGCGACGGATGTGGACGTCGACGGTGCGAAGCTCGATATCGCTGTCCTGTCCCCACACGCTGTCGAGCAGCCGCTCGCGCGAGAACACCCAGCCGGGATGCTCGAGCAGATGGCGAAGCAGCCGGAACTCGGTGGGGCCGAGCTGGACCGGGTCGCCGCCCCGCCGCACCTTGTGCCCGACCGTGTCCATCTCGATATCGGCAAAGGTCAGCACTTCGCCCGCCAGCGCGGGGCGCACGCGGCGGAGAACCGCGTTGACGCGCGCGATCAGCTCGCGCGGCGAAAAGGGCTTGGTGACATAGTCGTCGGCGCCGGTTTCCAGCCCGCGCACCCGGTCTTCTTCCTCGCCGCGCGCGGTGAGCATGATGATCGGAATGTTGGCGGTTTCGGAAATGCGACGAAGCCGGCGGCAGACCTCGATCCCCGACAGATTCTCGACCATCCAGTCGAGAAGGACGATGTCGGGCGTCCGCTCCTGCGCCAGGATCAGCGCTTCCTCGCCGTCGGGCGTATGCGTGATTTCGAAATCCTCACGCTTGAAATGCCATACCAGCAGTTCAGCGAGGGCGACATCATCCTCGACCAGCAACATGTTCGCACGCGCCATGGCTTTGTTCCCTTACCCCCTGTTTGAGTCCGCGTGGTTCAGATCGTCAACTGACCACGCTCCCGCTCCGGCGGGTGCTGGCCGGTCGCGGCATAATAGACCATTTCGCCGATATTGGTGGCGTGGTCGCCGATCCGCTCGAGATTCTTGGCGATGAACAGGATGTGCGCGCTTTCCGAGATGGAGCGCGGATTTTCCATCATGTAGGTGACCATGGTGCGGAAGACGCTGTTGTAGAAATCGTCCAGCGCGCGGTCCCGCTCGATGACGGCGATCGCCTTGTCGGCGTCGCGCGCCGCGAAGGCGTCGAGCGCCTCCTTCACCATCTCGCGCGCGATCTGTGCCATCGCGGGCAGCAGCGCGAGCGGTTCCTTGCTGGCGCGCGAGCTGAACAGCGGCACCCGCTTGGCGATGTTCTTGCCATAATCGCCGATGCGCTCGATCACGCCCACGATCTTCAGCGCGGCGATGATCTCGCGCAGGTCGTCGGCGAGAGGCGCGCGCAGCGCCAGGATCTGGATCGCCAGCTTCTCGACCCGGCCTTCCAGCTCGTCGATGGTCTGGTCGCCGCGAACCACCTGATCGGCGAGGCCGGTGTCGTGGCGTGCCAGCGCCAGCATCGCTTCCGCCACCGATGTCTCGGCGCGGCCACCCATTTCCGCGATCAGGCCGCGAAGCTCGTCGATGTCATGGTCGATTGCCTTGTTGGTGTGTTCGGTCAGCATAACGGCCTCCGTTGCATCCTGTAGTCCGTGCCGTGACACGCCCACCCCCGCCATAGCGCAGCGCAACCGGAATGTCGCGGGGCCGATCGGCGAATCGGCCACACCCCCCGACGCCATTGTGTCAGGCATATTGCAGTTGCATGACGGCGCAGGACCATGATCGGTTCCACCTGAACCATTTTGAGCCGCGAGGGGGGGGGCTAACCTCCTGAATCTAGCGCGCCGCCTGCGCCGCGGCCCCGCTCGCCGTCTCCGCCATGGGCAGGCTGACCGTCACGACGGTGCCCTTCTTTGGCACGCTGTCGATCTGGAGCCGTCCGCGATGGCGCTCGACGATATGCTTGACGATGGCGAGGCCCAGTCCGGTGCCGCCCATGGCGCGGCTGCGGCTGGAGTCGATACGATAGAAGCGTTCGGTCAGGCGCGGCAGATGCTCGGGCGCGATGCCGTCGCCCTCGTCGGTCACCGCCAGCCGGATGGTCGTGTCGCCGTCCCAGCCGAGATGGATCGCCACCGGGGTGCCCGCGCGGCCATATTTCATCGAGTTGCTGACCAGATTGTGGACGAGCTGGCTGAGCTGGGGCCGGTCGCCGCGAACGGAGGGGCAGCCGATGTCGATGTCGACCGCGATATCGTCGGCGCGCGGATCGCCGCTGTGGCGGAAATCATGAACGGCTTCCTCGATCACCTCGACCAGATCGACCGTATGGTCGGGACGGCGATATTTCTCCGCCTCGACGCGCGAGAGCGAGATCAGGTCGCTGACGAGCCGCTGCATCCGCCGCGCCTCGCCCTCCATGATCGACAGGAAGCGCTCGCGCGTGGGCTGGTCGGAGCCGGTCTCCGGGTCGCTCAGCGTCTCGATGAAGCCGAGGATCCCGGCGAGCGGCGTGCGCAACTCGTGGCTCGCATTGGCGACGAAATCCACCCGCATGCGCTCGGCGGCGTGACGGCTGCTGAGATCGGCGAGCAGCACGAACTGGAGCTGGTCCGACAGCGGCGCGACGCGCAGCTCCCAGCTCTGATCGGGCGAGCCGAGCCCGACGACCTCCATATGCGCCGCCTCCCGGCCGGCGCGCGGGCCCACCAGATATTCGGTGACGGCGGGGTGGCGGATGGCGAGCCGCGCGTCCTGACCCACGACATGCTGGCCGAACAGCGCCAGCGCCGCCGCATTGGCGCGGGCGATGCGGCCTGATCGCACGATGAGAGCCGGTTCGGGCAGCGCTTCCATCAGCGCGTCAATCTCGGCCGTGCTGAACCCTGGCGTGGCCGGGGGCTGGATGGCCGGGGGCAACGGCGGCGCCGTGATCTCGGGAAGGGGCGCGGCGCCGAACCGATAGGCGAGCGCCGCGCCCGCCAGCGCGAGCAGCGCCGCCGCGATCGAATCGGCGAGGAGGTACACCAGCAGCGAAGCCAGGATCGCCACCAATGTGGCCTTGATCATGCGCGCCGGATCGGAAAGCAGCATGGTTAGCTCGCCTAGAATATTTTGCGATGATCTGCGATGGGTAATATGCCGGTGCGGGAGCCGGGGAGCGAGACAGGCATGGCGAACGACAGCGATCCGGACAAGCAACCGCCCACGGGACCGGAAACGGCGGCTCCCTCGCGCCGTCAGCTTCTCATGCTCGGAGCGGCGGGTGCAGCGACGGTGATGAGCGTCCGCCCCGCGCTGGCGCAGACCACTGCGTCGGTCCTCAATTGCACCATCCCCGTGCCCGACCCTGCCAACAGCGGCAAGGCGGTCGCGCTCGACGGAAGCACGGTGCCGGCGGGAACGCCCGGCGCCTATCCGGGCGGGCGCATCTTTCGCGGCGAGGATGTCCGCAAGGCGCTGCGCGGGCGCTCGCTGCCCGGCACCTCCTATGACCAGAGCCAGGCGTATCTGAACTATATCCGCCGCCTGCAATATGGCCGCAGCGGCTTCACCTGCTACGCCTCGCTGCAAATGCCGCGTTGACCGGCGGCCGTCGCTACGTGCCGGAGCCGCCCGACGCGCGGCTGATCCATGCGCTGGAGCCGGTGACGCTCGTCTATCACCGCCGCTCAGGCGTCACGCATCTGCTGACCGAGCCCGCGCCGCAGATCCTCGACGCGCTCGACGTCATCGGCGCGGCGGATGCGGCGGGGGTCGCCGCATGGCTCGGCGAGCGCTTCGACCTGGCGACCGAAGGGGGCGAGACAGCCGAGGCGCTGGTCGAGGCGCGGCTTGAGGAACTGGCCGCGCTCGGCCTGATCCGTGTGGAGGCTGGGTGAGGCACGCGATTCGGCTGCGCGTGGGGCCGGCGGCCTTTCGCATCGGTTCGGCGTGGCCCGAGCCCGTCGAGCAGCTTCGCCGCCTCTATGCGGGTTACCCGCAGGACAGCGCCGAGCCCGCCGACTTCACCGTGCGGCTGTTGCCGGTGCGGCCCTGGCGGCGCTGGGTCAGGCCGTCGATCCTGATTTCGGGTGACCATGCGCTCGCCGACGCCGCGCCCATGGCGCTGGCGCACGGCCTGCTCGCGGCGGAAATGGGCATGAACCTGCAAATGGCGCTCGGCTGGCGGCGGCATCTGCTGCTTCACGCCTCGGCGGTCGAGAAGGACGGCCGCGTGCTGCTGATGAGCGGCGAGTCGGGCAGCGGCAAGTCGACGCTGGCGGCGCTGCTGGCGGAGAATGGCTGGCGACTGCTGAGCGACGAGTTCGCGCTGGTCGATCTGGCGGACGGGCGGATCGCGCCGTTCCCGCGCCTCGTCAGCCTGAAAAACGCAGCGATCGGCGCGATGGAGGCGGTCGTCGGGGAGGCGCGCATGGGGCCGCTGCTCGACGACACGCCCAAGGGCGCGATCCGGCACCTTATCCCGCGCGCCAGCCATGTCGCAGCGATGGACGAGGCTGCGCCGCCCGCGCTGCTGCTGTTTCCCACCTTCGGCGGCGAGGAAGCGGCGATTCCCGTCGATCCGGCGGAGACGTTCGTGCGGCTGACCCATGCCTCGACCAACTATGTCGCGCTGGGGGAGGCGGGCTTCCGTGCGCTCACCCGGCTGGTCGGCAATGTCCCGGCGGCGGCGATCCATTATCCCGACGGTGCGGCCGGGCTGGCCATGGTCGAAGCGCTGTGGAGCGAAATCGCGTGAGTGCGGCGTCGCTCGTGGCCGTGCTTCGCGATCCCTCGCGAGCATCCGCGCTAGACGGCGACGGCTGGACGCGCCTCTTCGCGGCGGCGCGGGGCGAGCGGCTGATCGGCACGCTGGCGCATCGTCTGGACGGACTCGCGATGCCCGAACGCGCGCGCCTGATCCTCGCCGATGCGCGCGCCGACGCACTGGCCGAACGGCGGCAGGCGCTGTGGGAGGCCGACCGCGCGGCGGCTGCGCTGGCGGGGACCGGCGTGCCGCTGATCCTCCTCAAAGGGACCGCCTATGTCGCGGCGGGACTGCGGGCGGGCGCCGGGCGGGCGATCGGCGATCTCGACATACTGGTGCCGCGCGATGCGCTCGATCTGGTGGAGGCGCGGCTGCTCGCTGCGGGATGGGAGTGGGTCAAGCCCGACCCCTATGACGACGCCTATTACCGTCGCTGGATGCACGAGCTGCCGCCGCTGATCCACCGCGACCGCGACCGCATGATCGACGTGCATCACACGATCCTGCCGCTGACGGCGAGGCCGACGCCCGACGCCGCCGCGATGATCGCGGACTCGGTGCCGTTGTCGGGCGGGATGCAGATGCTCTGTCCCGAGGACATGATCTGCCACGCCGCCGCGCACATGCTGGCCGACGGCGGGCTGGAGGGGGGATTGCGCAACCTGTGGGACATCCACTGCCTGCTGGGCGAGTTCGGCGAGCGGGCGGGGTTCTGGTCCGGGCTGCAAGCGCGCGCGGAGCAGCATCGACTGGGCGGCTTCGTTTCCGGCGCGGCGCGGCTGGCGCATGATCTTTACGGCACGGACATTCCCGACAGCTGGCGCATCCGGGGCAACAGCGATGTCCTCTTCAAGGCCCGGCTGCTGTCGCGCGACGGCTGGGGGCGGGAAGGGCGCTGGCTGCTCGGCCAGGCCTTCTACATCCGCTCGCACCTGCTGCGCATGCCGCCCGCGATGCTGGCGCGGCACCTGTGGACCAAATGGCGCAAGGGGTATCGGCCCGTCGGCTGATACCGGCCGGTTGGATAACTCAACACGTCATTCCCGCGAAGGCGGGAATCCAGAGTCACAACCGTAAGCGCCCGTTACCCTGGATCCCCGCTTTCGCGGGGATGACGGAGAGGGACGCGGGAATGGCGGAGAGGGGCAGGGATACGCATCCCCTTGGTCCTGCTGGTGAGATGCCACTTGCGGCACAGTTCGCAGCGATAGACCCTGAGTGTCACCTGCGCCGCCACCGCCACCCGCTCGGCCTCCCCGGCGGTCGCATAGCGCTGCTTGCGCGCGCAGACGCCGGGCTTGGTCCGCATCAGCCGGGCCAGCGGTCGATCAACGGCACCAGCTCGTCGAACCCGGCGATCAGCGCGTCGGCGCCCAGATCGGCCGGGTCGCCCGTGACATAGCCAAAGCTGACGGCAATGTTCGGCACGCCCGCTGCCCTCGCCGCGTTGATGTCGTTGTCGCTGTCGCCCACGAACAATGTCCGGCCTCCGCCCGCCTGTTCGATCATGGCATGAAGCGGGGTGGGGTCGGGCTTGAGCCTGCCCGTGCTGTCGCCCCCGATCACGGCGACGAAGCGGTCGGCCAGCCCGACCTCCGCCAGCACCTTGCGCGCCAGCCGCTCGATCTTGTTGGTGCACACCGCCAGCCGCAGGCCCCGTTCGGCCAGCGCGTCGAGCGCATCGACCAGCCCCGGATAGGGCCGCGTCTCCACCGCGATATGCTCGGCATAGCGGTCGATCATCACGGGAAACAGCCGGTCGATGAGCTCCGGCTCCGCGCCCCCGGTCGCATCGAGCGCCCGCGTCAGCATCACCCGCGCGCCGCGCCCCACCATCGTCTGCACCCGCTCGACCGGCAGCGGATCGCGCCCCACCGTCTCCAGCGTGTGGTTGAGCGCGTGCGCGAGATCGCCGCTGGTGTCGAGCAGCGTGCCGTCGAGGTCGAATCCGATGATGTCGAAGCGGGTCATGACCCGCCCTTGCCCCGGAGATGGTGGAAGTCGCAACCTCTCCGTGGCAAGGCGGCGGACATGTCTGTCGTTTCGCACGAAGGATCTGCCCCCGTGAATAACCGTCCCGTCGCCATCGTCATCCTCGCCGCAGGGCAGGGCACGCGCATGAAGTCCGCACTTCACAAGGTGCTGCATCCGATTGCGGGCCGTCCGATGCTGCTCCACCTGCTCGCCACGACCGAGGCGCTGGCGCCCGAGCGGCGCGTGGTCGTCGTCGGCGCGGGGCGCGAGCAGGTCGAGGCGGCGGTCGCGGGCAGCGATGTCGCGATCGCGGTCCAGGACCGGCAGCTCGGCACCGGCCACGCGGTCGCAGCCACGCGCGATGCGCTCCACGGCTTCGCGGGCGACGTGCTGATCCTTTATGGCGATGTGCCGCTGGTGACCGCGGCGACGATGCGGGCGATGCTCGAGCGGCTGGACGCGGGCGACGAACCGCGCGCGGTGGTTCTGGGCTTCCGGCCCGATCACCCGGGGGCCTATGGCCGCATCATCGCCGACGGGCGCGGCCTGATCGAGAAGATGGTCGAGTACAAGGATGCGACCGATGCCGAACGCGCCGTCACCCTGTGCAATTCCGGGTTGATGGCGGTGCGCTCGCCCGAGCTGTTCCCGTTGCTCGACGCGATCGGCAACGACAATGCGGCGGGCGAATATTATCTGCCCGACATCGTGATGCTGCCCGGAAGCCCGAGCGCGGTGATCGAGGTCGTCGATCCGGTCGAGGTGGCGGGCGTCAACAGCCGCGTCGAACTGGCGCGGCTGGAGGCGGAGTGGCAGGCGCTGCGGCGCGAGCAGGCGATGGTCGATGGCGTGACGCTGATAGCGCCCGACACAGTGGTCTTCAGCCATGACACCGCGCTCGCCCGCGACGTGGTGGTCGAACCGCATGTGGTGTTCGGTCCCGGCGTCACCGTGGCCGAGGGCGCGCGCATCCGCGCCTTTTCGCATCTGGAGGGAGCAGTGGTCCACTCCGGCGCAATCGTCGGCCCCTATGCCCGCCTGCGCCCCGGAGCCGATATCGGCGAGGATGCGCATGTCGGCAATTTCGTCGAGATCAAGAACGCGGCCCTCGCCAGCGGCGCGAAGGCGAACCATCTCAGCTACATCGGTGACGCCAGCGTCGGCGCGGCTGCCAACATCGGTGCGGGCACGATCACCTGCAATTATGACGGCTTCGGAAAGTACCGGACGGAGATCGGCGCGGGGGCCTTCATCGGCTCGAACAGCGCGCTGGTCGCGCCCGTGCGGATCGGCGACGGTGCCATCGTCGCGGCGGGATCGACCGTGACGAAGGATGTCGCCGCCGACGCGCTGTGCCTCGTCCGGCCGGAGCAGCAGGAAAAGCCCGGCTGGGCCGCGCGATTCCGCGAGAGGATGCGGGCGCGCAAGGCCAAGTGAATTGACGATGATATCGTGATATGATATCGATCTGACATGCGTACGCTGGTCGACATTCCCGAAGACGACATAAGGTGGCTCGACCGTAAGGCCGCCGAGCAGGGAAAGTCGCGCACCGCCGTCGTCCGCGAAGCTGTCGCCGCCTATCGGGCAGCGCGCAGCCAGGACTGGATTGAGCAGGGTGCGGGATATTGGAAGGACCGAACCGACATCGGTGACGCGGTCGACTATCAGCGCGACATGCGGCGCGACCGCGACGAGCAGTGACCGACCCCTTTTTCGACACGAATATTCTGATCGACTGGCTGTTCGACCGTTCGCTGGCGATCACGGAGTTGCAGCGTTACCCGCGGCATCGCATCAGCCGCATCGTCTGGGCCGAGGTGCTCGCCGGCGAGCCGCTGGAGTCGCGCGACCATGTGCGCGATCTGATGAGCGCCTTCGAATGTGTCGAGGTTGATGAGCGTGTTGCGCTGGAGGCGGCGGCGATCCGTTACGGTAACAGGATCAAGCTTCTCGACTCGCTGATCCTCGCGACGGCGCGGGTGAACGGAGCGGTTCTCATCACCCGCAACACCAGGGATTTTCCGGCGGACATGCCGGGCGTCCACATTCCCTACACGCTTTGAGGAGACGTCGGGTCCATGTGCGGCATCATCGGAATTGCCCTGGCGGTCGATTGCCCTAAGGATTCGTCCGGCGAGTGCGGGGGTGGGGCGTGACGAACGAACTCTATTACGGCGATAACCTCGACGTCCTGCGTCGCAAGATTGCGTCCGAGAGCGTGGACCTGTGCTACATCGACCCGCCGTTCAATTCGAAACGCAACTATTTCCAGATCTACAACAACCAGGGTGGCGAGGATCGCGCGCAGGCGCAGGCGTTCGTCGATACCTGGAACTGGGGCGACGAGGCGGTCGAGCTGATCTAAAGCTGCGATCGCAACCGACTTATGACGGACATTTTGCCCTTCTCCGATTATATCGTTTTTGCCGACGAAAGCGGTGATCATGGGTTGGACAAAATTGATGTCGAATTTCCGATGTTCGCCCTGTCGTTCTGCGTGATCGAAAAGAAGGCTTACATTCGCAGCATCGTTCCCGCTTTCCAGCAGTTCAAGTTTGATTTCTGGGGGCATGACGGAGTGGTATTGCACGAGCAAGAAATCCGTAAGCGCAAAGGACCATTTACGTTGCTGCTCACCAATCCCGGTTTGCGCGCCGATTTTTATGAGCGGTTGAATAGCTTGATGGCTGATACGCCCGTGTCCATCGTCGCTTCAGTGATAGATAAGGTTAAACTGAAAGCCAAATACACCCGCCCGTCCAACCCCTATGAGATCGCATTGCTTTTCTGCATGGAGCGGGTGCTGGCGCAGCTTTTGGCCAAGGGGCAGGAAGGTCGAATCGTCCATGTGCTGTTCGAGAGCCGGGGCAAGCAGGAGGATGCTGATCTTGAATTGGAATTTCGTCGTATCTGCGCGAACCAGCGCAATTGGGGCTGGAAGCAGACCGATTTCTCCAGAATTCGGTTTGAACCGTTTTTTGTAAAGAAGGCCGCGAACGCGACCGGTCTCCAGCTATCTGATCTGACTGCGCGCCCTATTGCCCTACACTATTTACGACCAGATCAGGCCAATCGCGCCTACGAGACCATCGCACCGAAGTTAGGGGGTGTGAAATGCTTTCCATGAGCACAGCACGTCGCTCGAAAAACAAAAGGACCCCAAGTTTTCCCGGAGTCCGATTGCCGACCGGGTAAGTCCCAATCCGAGGGATGAAATAGCATTTTTGCCAAAAATGTCAAGAAGGGCGGCTGGGGTGGTGGCGGATCGGCACCGACATCACCTCTCGGTCGATCGCTCTGATCCTCAAGCGGCTGGAGGATCGCTGCCGTGACGACTGGCCGCAGATCGAGGCGGATTCAAGCTCAAGGCCATGCGCGACGAGATCGCGGCGGCGCGCGGCGACGGCGACCGGCAACAGACGCTGTTCTGATCGGCTGATTGCGGGCGGGCGTCGGTCGTCCTATGGCCCCGGACGGAGTGCGAGCGGGAGCGGGCGAACATGTGCGGCATCATCGGAATAGTAGGGCGGGAGGATGTTGCCGACCGGCTGCTCGACGGGCTGAAGCGGCTCGAAT
>CAZJCT010000095.1:0-10100 GCA_964544675.1 uncultured Sphingobium sp. | reverse complement strand
CATAGCCGAGCATCGTCGCCATGTCGGGCGCGATCATCCCCGATCCCTTGATGATTCCCGCCAGCGTGACCGTCCGGTCGCCGATCACCGCGCGCGCGACTGCGCCCTTGGCAAAAGTGTCGGTGGTCATGATCGTCGCGGCGGCGTCTTCCCATGAACAGGGGGCGGCGCTGAGCGCGGCCGCTACGCCTTCGCGCGCGCGGTCGATCGGCAGCGGTACGCCGATCACGCCGGTCGAGGACACGAACACCTGCTCGGTTGGGCAGCCCAGATGCTCCGCCACCTGCGCCATGATTCGTTCCACGGCCTCGCGACCGCGATAGCCGGTGAAGGCGTTGGAGTTGCCAGCATTGACCACCAGCGCGCGCGCCTGACCGCCGCGGATGTTGTCGCGGCCCAGCTCGACCTCGCTCGAACAGCAGATGTTGCGCGTGAAGACGCCGGCGACGGTCGTTCCCTCCGCCAGCTCCACATAGGTGAGGTCGCAGCGATCCCATTGCTTGTACCGCGCGCGCGCGATGCGCGGCGTGACCCCGGCGACGGGCGGCATTTCGGGAAAGGGACGGGCGAGGGGCGATGTGTCGGACATGGCGTCCGCATAGCCCCTTTTGCGCGCGGGTAAACAGCCGCTTTGGTGCCGCGAGCCTCGCCGGATAAAAGGAGGCCCGGCAGAGCGGAGCTCTACCGGGCCAAGGTGTCGGATACTGGTTGGCCAGCACCCTCGGGTCGCAGCGCTCTCTTACGAGTCCTCGGTTTATCAATTTGTGACTTTGATCAACATGGCGGGCATGCCCGGCCTAAGGTGCTGGATTCGATGAAAAGAAAAAGGTCTGTCGCCGCGCTTCGCTCGCCGGTGCTGCGCGAATCAGGAGCGGTGCCGACTCACGCGGCGCTCACGAAGCTGTCGAGCACGCGTTTGCGCCCGGCGAGGTCGAAGTCGATCTCCAGCTTGTTGCCCTCGATCGCGGCGATGGCGCCATAGCCGAACTTCTGGTGGAAGACGCGCTGACCGAGGCTGAGGTCGCCGCGACCCGGCGTTCCGGCCGTGACCGTGCTGCGGCGCGCCTCGACGATGCGGGGTGGCTCGCGGACGAACTGGCCCGACCCGGCGGCGCGCTGCCAGCCCGGCCCCCGGCCGGTGCCGCGCTCCACATGGGCGAAGGGATCGTCGCGTTCCGACCAGTTGGCGCGCCACAGGCTGGCGCCACCGGTCATCGTCGTCTCGCTCTCCACATGCGCCTTGGGCAGTTCGTCGACAAAGCGCGAGGGAATCGAACTGGTCCACTGGCCATAGATGCGCCGGTTGGCGGCGTGAAGGATCGTGCAGCGGCGGCGGGCGCGGGTGATCGCGACATAGGCGAGGCGGCGTTCCTCCTCCAGGCTTGCAGTTCCGCCTTCGTCGAGCGCGCGCTGCGACGGGAACACGCCTTCCTCCCAGCCGACGAGGAACACGGTGTCGAACTCCAGCCCCTTGGCGGCATGGATCGTCATCACCGTGACCTTCTCGTCGCCGGCGAGCGAATCATTGTCCATGACGAGGCTGACATGCTCGAGAAAGGCGCCGAGCGACTCATAATCCTCCATCGCGCGGCCAAGCTCGGCCAGATTCTCCAGTCGCCCGCTCGCTTCCACCGTCCGCTCGGCCTGAAGCGCGGTGGTATAGCCGCTTTCGTCGAGGATCTGCCGGGCGAGATCGGCATGGCCCATCGTCTGCGCCGCATCGCGCCAGCGCGCGATGTCGCCGACGAACCGGCCGAGCGCCTTGCGCGCCTGCGGGGTCAGTTCGTCGGTATCGACGATCCGCGCGGCGGCGAGCGTCAGCGGGATCTGCTCGGCACGGGCGAGGCGGTGGATCTTCTCGAGTGCCTTGTCGCCCAGGCCGCGCTTGGGCACGTTGACGATCCGTTCGAACGCCAGATCGTCCGATGGCTGGTTGACCAGCCGCAGATAGGCGAGCGCGTCGCGGATTTCCGCCCGCTCGTAGAAGCGGAAGCCGCCGATGATCCGGTAGGGCAGGCCGATCTGGATGAAGCGGTCTTCCAGTTCGCGCGTCTGGAACTGCGCGCGCACCAGTATTGCCACGTCGTTGAGGTTGGTGCCCTGCCGCTGCGCCGCCTCGACCGTGTCTGATACATAGCGGGCTTCCTCCGGCCCGTCCCACACACCGACGACGCGGACCTTCTCGCCCGCGTCCAGCTCGGTCCAGAGGGTCTTGCCCAGCCGCCCGCCATTTTCCGCGATCACCCCTGATGCCGCGCCCAATATGTGCGGCGTTGACCGGTAATTTTGTTCGAGGCGGATGATAGCCGCGCCGGGAAAGTCGCGTTCGAAACGCAGGATATTGGCGACCTCCGCCCCGCGCCAGCTATAGATCGACTGGTCGTCGTCGCCGACGCAGCAGATGTTGCGCCGCTCCTGCGCCAGCAGCCGCAGCCACAGATACTGGCTGGCGTTGGTGTCCTGATATTCGTCGACCATGATGTAGCGGAACCGCTGCTGGTACTGCGCCAGTATCTCGCGGTCGGTGCGAAGCAGCGTCAGCATGTGAAGCAGCAGGTCGCCGAAATCGCAGGCGTTGAGTGCCTTCAGCCGCGCCTGGTAAATGGCGTACAGCTCGCCGCCGCGCCCGTTGGCGAACGCCTCGGCTTCGCCCGCGTCGATGTCCGCCGGTGTCCAGCCCCGGTTCTTCCAGCGGTCGATCAGCGCGGCGAGCGAGCGGGCGCTCCAGCGCTTCTCGTCGAGGTCGGACGCCACGATCAACTGCTTCAGGAGGCGCAACTGGTCGTCGGTGTCGAGAATATTGAAGTTGCTTTGCAGCCCGACCAGCTCGGCATGGCGTCGCAGCATCTTCGCGCCGATGGCGTGGAAGGTGCCGAGCCACGGCATGCCTTCCACCGACTCGCCCATCATTCGCCCCACGCGCTCGCGCATCTCGCGCGCGGCCTTGTTGGTAAAGGTCACCGCCAGGATCTCGGACGGATAGGCGCGGCGGGTCGCGATCAGATGCGCCAGCCGCGCGGTCAGGGCGGCGGTCTTGCCCGTTCCCGCCCCGGCAAGCACCAGCACCGGGCCTTCGGTGGTCAGCACCGCCTGACGCTGGGGATCGTTAAGGCCCTGAAGATAAGGCGCAATCGGTTCGGCAGAGGAGGGTGGGGCAGCTGACATGCTGAACAATTAGGGAACGGACGGGGCGGGGGCAAGGGTGCGAAACGTCGTGTGGCGGGTACCGCAGGCGAAACGGTCTGCCCCGATTATCCGGCACTTTGTGGCGGCTGCGGAACCATCGCGCGTGCGAGGTGTCCGGTGGACGTTGGATTAAAGACCCGAAGGAACGCCCATGAGACCGCTTTTCCTCCTCCCGGTTCTGCTTGCGAGCGCGGCGATGCCGCTCGGCGCCCAGACCACCTCCGCTCCGCCCATGGGCACCGGCCAGACGACCGATCCGGCGACCGACGGAGCCACGCCGGGGACCGGTACGCCAACCGACGGCAGCGTCGTCGGGGAGCCCACGCCGGCGCCGTCGAGCCCGACGGCTCCGTCCGACATGCCGATGCCGACCGAGGGACCGACGCCGCCATCGGGCACGATGGACGCACCGGCTAGTCCCACTCCGCCGACCGGCACGACCACCGATCCGAACGCGGGCATGCCTCAGGGCTCCGTCCCTCCGGCTGCGGGCGCGATGCAGCCGGCTCCCGGCGGCGTTGCCAACGACCCGACGGCTCCGGTCGGCTCGGCGAGCAATCCGGCAGTGATGGGCGGCAACATGACGCCGCCGCCACCGCAGGCGCAGAAGGACTATCCGGTCTGCACGCGCACGATCACCGACAGCTGCATCAACCCGCGCGAGGCGCGCCGTCAGGGTCGCCGCTGAGCTTAGGTTCAGGTGATAGGTGAGGTGAGGCGGGGCGGAGAAGGCTGATCTTCGCCTTGCCGACCCGGCGCTCGGCCTCGATCGTGGTGCCCGCCACCGCCACATCCTCGCCGCCGTCGGTTTCGATGCTGATCCAGCTTGCCGGCCCGACCCAGCCGAGCCGCGCCAGCTTGTCTATCGCGACACAGCCTGCGCCCGTCCCATATGGCGGGTCGAGCAGCAGGAGGTCGAGCGCGCGCGGGCCAGGGCCGAGGCTCAGCACGTCGGCCTGCCGGACGTCGGCGACATTCGTCGCGTCGAGCGTGGCCAGATTCTTGCGGATCGCGTCAACCGCCGCCCGATCCCTGTCGACGAACAGGCAATGCGCGGCGCCACGTGACAACGCCTCGATCCCCAGCGCGCCCGATCCGGCGAACAGGTCCGCGACATGCAAGCCCTCGAAGCTGCCGAGGCGGCTGTAGAGCATCGAGAACAGGGTCTCGCGCACGCGGTCCGCCGTCGGCCGGGTGGCCGCCCCGGCGGGTGCGACGAGCGGACGTCCGCGCCAGGCTCCGGCGATGACCCTCATGCCTTCTGCTTCGGCAACATGCGGCGCAGATGCGCGACCGCCGAGCTTTTGGCCTCGACCACCAGGCCGACCGGCATGTCCTCCAGCTCGAAGGGGCCGTAGCGCGTGCGGATCAGCCGGCTGACCTCGAGCCCCAGATGTTCGAGAACCCGGCGGACCTCGCGGTTCTTGCCTTCGGTCAGGGTCATCTCGACCCATTGGTTGCGGCCCGTCCGTCGTTCGAGATTGGCGTCGATGCGGCCATAGCGCATCCCGTCGATCTCCACCCCCATCGCCAGCTCCTCGAGCTGCGCCTGGCTCACCGTGCCGAAAGCGCGCGCGCGATAGGTGCGCTCGACGGCAGACGAAGGCAGTTCGAGCTGGCGCTTGAGTTCGCCGTCGTTGGTCAGGAGCAGCAGCCCCTCGGTATTGTAGTCCAGCCGTCCCACCGGAATCAGCCTCGGCAGACCCTCCGGCAGGCGGTCGTAGATCGTCGGCCGTCCGCGCGGGTCGCGCTCGGCTGTGAGGCAGCCTGCGGGCTTGTGGAAGAGGAAGATGCGCGCGGCCTCCGGTTCCTTCACCGGCGTGCCGTCGACCGTCACGCCCTTGAGCGAGGTCAGCAGCGTCGCGGGCGTCGTCACCGCAACGCCGTTCACCGCGATCCGCCCTTCCGCGATCATCCGCTCGATCTCGCGCCGCGACGCGATGCCCGCACGCGCGAGCAGCTTGGCGATGCGGTCGCCGTCGCCGCGATCCTCACGCGGGGTAGAGGTCGCGGGGGCGGCCTTGCCAGCGCCCGGCTTGGCGGTCCGTGGCCGTCCGCCCGGGGGGCGGGGGCGAGCGCCGCCGCGGGGAGGGCGTGCGCCCCTGTTGGTCTTGTCCTGCATGAACAAAGCCCTCGCATCGCTTTGGGCGGAACGCAATGGCCGCGCGGCCCGGCAATAGGAGGGCCAAGCCTCTGGCGCCGCCGACGACATTGGCTATGACGGTCGTTCGGATCGACGTCGCTATGCAGGACACCGGATGGAACAGACGCTCATCTTCGCGCTCATCGTGCTTGCTGTCGTCGGCGTGGGGTTCGTGGTTCCCGCCTTCCGCCCCTATGTGCGGCCGATGCCGTTCGTCGCGTTCCTGCTCGGCATATCGAGCGGCTTTCCGCTGACGCTGCTGCTGGCGACGATGACCTATTGGCTGTCGAAGGTGGGAATCGACAAATCGACCATCGGCTTCGCGATTGGCCTGACCACGCCCTATACGCTGAAATTCCTGTGGGCGCCGATCGTCGACAAGATGCCATTGCCGGTGCTGACGCGGCTGTTCGGCCAGCGGCGCGCATGGCTGTTCCTGATCCAGGCGTTGCTGTTCATGGCGCTGTGGCGGCTGGGCGCGACTGATCCGGCGAACAACCTGGCCCCCTTCGCGCTCTGGGCGATCGCGGTCGCCTTTCTCTCGGCGACGCAGGATATCGTCATAGATGCCTATCGCATCGAGATTCTGGCGGAAGAGGAGCTGCCCCACGGCACCGCGATGAACCAGTTCGGGTACCGGACCGGCAATCTGATCGCGGGGGCTGGGACCATCTACCTCGCCTCGGCCGAGGGCGCGGGGCTGGGCTGGGCGGCGGCCTATGGCCTCACCGCCTTCTGCGTGGTGCCGGCGGCGCTGGGCGCGCTGTTCGCGGGCGCGGGCCGCTATGTCGAGCGCCACACGTTGAAGGGTGCGCCAAGCGTCGGGGCGTGGCTCAAGGAAACCATCGTCAACCCGTTCCGCGAGTTCCTGACCCGCGACGGGGCGTTCCTGATCCTGCTGTTCGTGCTGATCTACAAGCTGGGCGACGCGATGGGGCAGATCATGCTGGCGCCGATGATCGTGGAACTCGGCTTTTCCGACACCGAATATGTGACGGTGAACAAGTTCGTCGGCTTTGCCGCGCTGATCGCGGGGTCGGCGCTCGGCGCGCCGTTCATCGCCTGGCTCGGCATGGGGCGGGCGCTGGTGGTGTCGGGCCTGCTCATGATGCTGTCCAATTTCCTGTTCTCGCTGCTTGCTATGTCGGGCGATTCGACGCCGATGCTGGCGTTGGCGGTCGGGACGGAGAATTTCACCAGCGGCATCGGGCTGACGGTTTTCGTCACCTATCTCTCGGGCCTGTCGAGCCTTGCTTATACCGCCACGCAGTTCGCGCTGCTGTCGTCCTTTGCGGCGGTGGGGCGGACGTGGCTCGCGACGCCTTCGGGCATTTTGGCTGAGGAACTGGGCTGGGTCGCCTTCTGGGCCAGCACGGTCGTCGTCGCCATTCCGGGCATGCTGCTGCTCTGGATGCTGTGGCGGCGCGGGTTCGTTGTGGAGAGCGTCAGGCAGCCCAGCACGCAGGACGATTAGCCCGGGCGGCGTGGAAGATGGCATCACATCGACCCGTTCGTCCTGAGGAGCCTTGAAGCCGCAGGCTGAGAGGCGTCTCGAAGGGCCTGGGTGTGTGCTTCGAGACAGGTCCTCAGTCTGCGACTTCGGCCCTTCCTCAGCACGAACGGACGTGGGTCAATGCGATGTCGTCATGCTCTAGTCCGGCGACTGGCCATTCGCGGCGAGAACCTCGCCCGCCAGATAGAGCGATCCGGCGATGAGGACGGCCTGCGGGGCCTCGGCGGCGGCGATCGCCGCGACGGCTTCACCAATCCCGGCATGATGGGCGACCGGAACCGCATGCTGCGCGGCATGCCGCTCGAACAGCGCGGCGTCGTGCGAGGCATGGCCCTGGACGGTCACGCTGTGGAGCGAACCGATCCACGGCCAGAGCGGCTTGAGAAATCCCGCTGCATCCTTGTTGGCGAGCATGCCGACCAGCACCGCGACGCCGCGCGGGCCAAAGCCCTGCGCCTTCATCCACGACCCGATCGCCTGGCCCGCCGGGGGATTATGGCCGCCGTCGAGCCACACCGGTACGTCGGCGGGGAGGGCTCCGAGCAGCGGTCCGCGCTCCAGCCGTTGCAGACGCCCCGGCCAGTGCGCCCAGCGCGGCGCGGCGCGAATGGCCGACTCGCTGACCGGAACCGCGCCCTGATGCCGCAGCATGGCGATGGCGAGCCCAAGATTGTCGTGCTGATGCACCCCCGGCAGGCTTGGCAGGTCGAGGTCGATCCGCCCCTGCGAATCGCGATAGTGCAGGTCATCGCGATAGGCGACGATGTCCCAGCCGTTGCCCTGGCTCAGTGCCCGGCCGCCATGTTCGGCAATGATGCCCTGAACGAGTTTCGCTATCGGCTTGGCGTAACGCTGGGTCGCCACAAGGGCGCCGGGCTTGGCGATCCCCGCCTTCTCCGCTGCGATCCCAGGCAGCGTGTCGCCCAGGAACTGCTGATGATCGAGCCCGAGCTGCGCGATCCCGCAAGCGGCGGGCGCGGGCAGAACGTTGGTCGCGTCGAGCCGTCCGCCGAGGCCGACTTCGACGATGCAGGCGTCGGCGGGCATGTCGGCGAACAGACGGAATGCCATCGCGGTGGTGACCTCGAAGAAGCTGGCACCGATCCCGTCGGCATGATCGAGGACGTCGCCGAGCGAGTCGGCGAGCACATCATCCTCGACCAGCCGGCCCGCCAGCCTGACCCGCTCGTTGAACCGGACCAGATGCGGCGAGCTGTAGACATGCACACGACGCCCGTCCGCCTCCAGCGCGGCACGCAGGAAGGCGCAGGTCGATCCCTTGCCGTTGGTGCCCGCGACATGGAACACCGGCGGCAGGCGGAGGTGCGGGTTGCCGATGCGGTCGAGCAGCCGCGTGATCCGCTCAAGCCCCAATATGTCGGCGCCGGGCGAGAGCG
Source organism: uncultured Sphingobium sp. (assembly GCA_964544675.1). Lineage (GTDB taxonomy): Bacteria > Pseudomonadota > Alphaproteobacteria > Sphingomonadales > Sphingomonadaceae > Sphingobium. Next base: position 1,861 of record CAZJCT010000095.1, on the reverse strand, counting down.
CCGTCAGCCGGTCGAGCTGCGCCTGCACGCGCGGATGGGCGGATACGGCATGGTCAGGCACGGCCTGGCCTCTTTCGGATCAGGCGGCGGCGGCCGTGCTCGGGGCCAGATAGCCGATCACTCTCGCCAGCTCCTCGCGCAGTTGCTTGCGGTGAACCACCATGTCGAGCATGCCGTGAGCGAGCAGATATTCGGCGCGCTGGAAGCCCTCGGGCAGTTTTTCGCGGATGGTGTTCTCGATCACCCGCTGTCCCGCAAAGCCGATCAGCGCGTTGGGTTCGGCGATCTGGATATCCCCCAGCATCGCATAGCTGGCGGTGACGCCACCCGTGGTCGGGTCGGTCAGCACGACGATATAGGGCAGGCCCGCTTCGCGCAGCCGCTGGATCGCGACGGTCGCGCGCGGCATCTGCATCAGCGACAATATGCCTTCCTGCATCCGCGCCCCGCCGGCGGCGGTGAAGATGACGTAAGGGCAGCGGCGGCGAACCGCTTCCTCGACCCCCTGAACAAACGCCGCGCCGACTGCGAGGCCCATCGATCCGCCCATGAAGGCGAAGTCCTGAACGCCGACCACCGCCGGACGCTCGAGGATGATGCCGTGCGCGTTGATGAGCGCGTCGCGCTCGTTGGTTTCGGCGCGCGCGGCCTTGATGCGGTCCGAATAGCGCTTGCTGTCGCGGAACTTCAGCGGGTCCTCGCGCACCTGCGGCGTGGCCAGCACGGTAAACGAGCCTTCATCGAAGATCTGGCGGAACCGAATCGTGGGACCGATCCGCCCATGATGGTCGCATTTGGAGCAGACCTCCAGATTGTCCTCCCACTCGCGGGTGAAGACCATCTGCTGGCACGACGGGCATTTGTGCCAGAGGTTGTCGGGGGTTTCCGACGTGCGGGCGATAAAGGGGATCGCGTTGCGAACGCGGGTGATCCAGCTCATGCGGTAGCCCTTGCTGATTGGTCCATGGCCTCGCGCAGCGAAGCGACGAAGCTGCGCACCGGTTCCGGGGCCGCCGCGCCATGCTGCGCGACGATATCGACGATCGCGCTTCCCACGACGACGCCGTCGGCATGGCGGGCGATCGCCGCCGCCTGATCGGGCGTACGGACGCCGAAGCCGACCGCGACCGGCAGGGTGGTCGCGGCCTTGAGCCGGGCGACTGCGGCCTCGATCGAGTCGACGGCGGCCTGCTGCTTGCCGGTGATCCCTGCGACCGAGACATAATAGAGAAAGCCCGACGCGCCCTCGAGCACAGCGGGCAGCCGCTCGGCGTCGGTGGTCGGCGTCGCGAGCCGGATGAGGTCGACTCCGGCGGAGCGGAGCGCGGGGCCGAGCTCTGCATCTTCCTCGGGGGGAATATCGACGCAGATCACGCCATCGACGCCTGCCATCCGGCATTGATCAGCGAACCATTCGGAACCCCGGATCGTCATCGGATTGGCATAGCCCATCAGCACCAGCGGCGTGTCGGGGTGACGGCTGCGGAACGCCGCCGCTATCGCAAAGATGTCGGACGTGCGGGTACCCGCGCCAAGGCTGCGAAGCCCCGCCGCCTGGATCGCGGGGCCGTCGGCCATGGGATCGGTAAAGGGCATGCCCAGTTCGATCACATCGGCGCCGCCCTCGACCAGAGCGTCGAGAATCGCACCGGTCGCCGCCGCATTGGGATCACCGCCGGTGACGAACGCCACGAGTGCGGCACGGCCCTGTTCGCGGCAGCGGGCGAAGGTGGAAGCTATGCGGCTCACAGCTTCACCCCCAGATGCTCCGCCACCGCGAAGATGTCCTTGTCGCCGCGTCCGCAGAGGTTGGCGAGGATGATCTGGTCGCGGTCCATCTTCACCGCCTCGCGCTCGACGG
>CAZJCT010000094.1:0-10328 GCA_964544675.1 uncultured Sphingobium sp. | reverse complement strand
GCGATTGCGAGCGGATGGTCAACCGCGACCGCAACATCTTCGGCGCGCTGCTGATCGAAATGGGCGAGGCGGATGCGATGATCACCGGCGTCACCCGCACCTATGCGCAGACGATGCGCGAACTGACCCGCGTCATCGGCAAGCAGGAAGGGCGCACCCCGTTCGGCGTCCATATCCTGGTCGGCCAGTCGCACACCGTGTTCATGGCCGACACCACGGTCAACGAACGGCCCAGTTCGCGCATGCTCGCCGACATCGCGATCGGCACGGCGCGGGTCGCGCGGCGCATGGGGCATGAGCCGCGCGTCGCGTTCCTGTCCTATTCCACGTTCGGCAACCCGGCGGGCAACTGGCTGGAGAATATCCGCGAGGCGGTCGGCATCCTCGACGAAAGCGACGTCGACTTCGAATATGAAGGCGAAATGGCGCCCGATGTCGCGCTCAACCCGACGGTGATGAAGAAATATCCGTTCAGCCGCCTGTCGGGACCGGCCAATGTGCTGGTCATGCCGGGGCTGCAATCGGCCAACCTGTCGGCCAAGCTGCTGCGCGAACTGGGCGGCGATTCGGTGATCGGCCCGATGCTCGTCGGCCTCGACCGCCCGGTGCAGGTCGCCACCATGGGCGCGACCGCGTCCGAACTGGTGACGCTGGCGGTGCTGGCGGCGGGGGGAATTGCGAGCTGAGGGGGGGAGCTGACATCAATGTAAGTCAGCAAGGGCGTTGACCACAGAGGCTATCTTGCGTTGTTCAATGAACGTCAACTCGGGCAAGCTCTCTTGATCAGGGACTACAGATGCGACTTCCATGGTATGCAGCTGGTTTTTGGCTGATCGGTTCGGTGCAGTTTACCCAAGAAGCTTGGGCAGCTGACATAAGCCGATCTCCCAAGCTACGTAATCCGCAAGACGTGATAACCGGTAGCGACTACCCAAGAGCTTCTGCGCGTCGAAATGAAACCGGAATCGTGTCCGTTCATGTCGAGGTTTCTCCCAAGGGACGAGTGGACGCATGCGAGATTACCGAGAGTAGTGGATTCGAGACGCTGGACGCCGTGACATGTTCGCTAATGAGGTCGAGAGCGCGGTTCGATCCTGCGTTGGATTTGGCTGGTTCACCTGTTGCGGGAGTTTACCGCTTGGCCAGCACGTGGGGCGTGGACGAACGCCAGCCGACTACCAATATCATCCTACCACTGCAAGTTTCCGTCATTCCTGTCGGCTATCGCTCACCTGTCAGAGCAAGGCTCATCTTCGATGCGACTGGACATGTTACTGCATGTGAAGTCACCGCCACGAGCGGTAGCGATGCTGCGGATCGCGCGGTCTGCGAGTATGTTGAACATCAACTCGTCATTACCCCTCCCAAGGCTAAAATCAGCGGTGTCGTTCCTATAGCGGTGCGCTATCTGACGGCTAGCCTTTCAACAGAGGCTTCTAAGCCTGCGCCAAAGTAGCTGCCTATAGAATCACCCCATCGCGATCCGCGCCAGTTCCTCCGCCTCGATCAGCAATTGGTCCTCCGACGCGCCCTGCGCCACTTGTTCCCGCCCGATCATGATCAGCACCGGCACCGCGAGCGGGCTCACCCGGTCCAATGCCACGTGGCGGATCGTCGCGGCGGCGCGGTCGATCAGGTCGCCCAGACGCCCCACATCGGTCATCCGCGCGCGCGCGTCGGCCCAGGCGGCCTTCAGCAGCAGATGGTCGGGCTCGTAGCGGCGCAGCACGTCGTAGATGAGGTCGGTGGAAAAGCTCACCTGCCGCCCGGTCTTGCGCTTGCCGGGCTGGTGCCGCTCGATCAGGCCGCTGATCACCGCCACGTCGCGAAAGGCGCGCTTCAAAAGGCTTGAGCTTTCCACCCATTCGACGAACTCCTCGTCGAGAATGTCGGCCGAGAACAAGGCGGCGGGATCGGGCACCGGCTTCAAGCCATAGACCGCGAGCGCATAGTCGTTGGAGACGAACCCCACCGGCTGCAGCCCCTGCACCTCCATCCGCCGCGTCAGCAGCATGCCGAGCGACTGGTGCGCGTTCCACCCCTCGAAGCTGTAGATCACCATATGGTGCAGCCGGTCGTGCGGAAATGTCTCGATCAGCAGCTCGTCGGGCTGCGGCAGGATCGAGCGCAGGCGCTGCATCGCCAGCCACTCGTGGACATCGTCAGGGAAGCGGTGCCATTCCTCGGGGCTGGCGAGAAAGCGGCGCACGCGGCCCGCAAGGCGGGTCGACATCGCCATGCGCGTCCCGCCCCAGCTCGGCACGCGCGCGGGGCGGGTCGAGGCGCGGACGATCAGGTCCGCCTCGTCCTGCCGCACCACTTCCAGCGACATGCCGGAGAAGAAGAAGGTATCGCCGGGGCCGAGCGTGGCGGCAAAGCCTTCCTCGACCGTGCCCAGCTTGCGCCCGTTGGCGAAGCGGATGTCGAGCGCGGGCTGGTCGACGATGATCCCGGCGTTGAGGCGATGCTGCTGCGCGAAGCGGGGATGGGCGATGTGCCATGTGCCGTCGGGCGCGCGGCGGAGGCGCTGGAACCGGTCATAGGCGGCGAGCGCATAGCCGCCGTTCGCGATGAAGTTCAGTTCCGCCGCCAGCTCGGCCGCCGTCAGGTCGGCGTAAGGCGCGGCGGATCGCAGCTCGCCGAGCAGCGCGGCCTCGTCGAGCGGCCCGGCGCAGGCGAGCGCCATGATATGCTGCGCCAGGACGTCGCGGCCGCCGGGGCGGAAGCTGTCGGCGTCGCGCTCGCCCTCCGCAATCGCGTCGAGCGCGGCGCGTGCCTCCAGATACTCAAAGCGGTTGCCGGGGATGATGAGCGCGCGGCTCGGCTCGTCGAGCCGGTGGTTGGCGCGGCCCACGCGCTGGAGCAGCCGCGACGACCCCTTGGGCGCGCCCATCTGGATCACGCAGTCGATGTCGCCCCAGTCGATGCCGAGGTCGAGGCTGGCGGTGGCGACCAGCCCTTTCAGCCGCCCGTCGGCCATTGCGGCCTCGACCTTGCGCCGCGCCTCGCGGCTGAGGCTGCCGTGGTGGATGCCGACGGGCAGATTGTCGTCATTGACCGCCCACAGCTCCTGAAAGATCAGCTCGGCCAGCCCGCGCGTGTTGCAGAAGACGAGAGTCATGCGGTTCTTCGCGATTTCCGCCATGACCTGCCGCGCGGCATATTTGCCCGAATGGCCCGACCAGGGCACGCGGTCCTCCGGCACCAGGATGCGGACATCGGGCGCGGCACCGGCATCACCCTCGACCAGCGTGACCGATGCGGCGTCGCCTTGCGGAGCGAGCCAGCGGCGATAGGCGTCGGCGTCCGCCACGGTCGCAGACAGCGCGACGCGGCGGAGCGCGGGGTTGATGCCCTGCAGCCGCGCCATCGACAGCGCGAGCAGATCGCCGCGCTTGTCGGCGGCAAAGGCGTGGACCTCGTCGATGATGATCGTGCGGAGCGACGCGAAAAAGGCGAAGCTGTCGGGATAGGAGAGGAGCAGCGACAGCGATTCGGGCGTGGTCAGCAGCATGTGCGGCGGCTTCGCCCGCTGCCGCGCCTTGCGGTCCGACGGGGTGTCGCCGCTGCGAGTCTCGACCCGGATGGGCAGGCCCATGTCGGTGATGGGGGTCAGCAGGTTGCGCTGAACATCGACCGCCAGCGCCTTCAACGGCGAGACATAGAGGCTGTGAAGACCGTCGGCGGGCTGTTCGATCAGCTCGGCAATGCTGGGCAGGAACCCCGCCATCGTCTTGCCCGCCCCCGTCGGCGCGACGAGCAGCGCATGCCGCCCCGCCCGCGCCGCCGCCAGCATATCGCGCTGATGCTGCCGGACGCTCCACCCGCGCGCGGCGAACCAGTCGGTGATCGGCGGGGGGAGGGGGGAGGTTGGCACGGTGCCCAAGATGGCGTGGCGCGGGTGACGCGGCAAGCGGGGTGTGGGGAGGGTGTGCGGGTGCCCGTTTTATAAATGGATCGGTGCGGCCAAGCCGCTTTCACGGTCGGTCGTTCTTGCCTCGTAGTTCGGACCTGCCCTACAACGTGACCTTGGGCGGCAAGCGGTGAGATACGTGCATTTAGTGAACTGTCACCGTAATTCTGTCACCGTAATTCTCACCGTAATTCCGTCACCGTAATTCCCTGTCACCGTAATTCCATCACTGCTGTTAGGATTATCGACAAGCTTAAACGGGTCTTCCATGTCAAAGCTCCTCCACGATTGACAGGTTTTGAAGTATCATTCTCTAATTTTGCAGATTTTAGGATGATTACCGGGTGCCATATGCGCTATAAAATCCTGATAAACATAAAGGAACGTATTTGAATTCCAATAAATCCTCACGGCTAAGCTATGACCTGGCACTTGAAATTTATCTTGTATCAATGGTATTGATAACACTGAATCCATTACAGAGATCTTGTTATTCATCTTTATCTGCAACTTATTTCCTCTAATTTGAAATGACAGTGATATCGATGATTTGTCTTCGCACTCGTAGACCGATGGCGCTGACCATTCAGACGGCCGTGTAACTTCGACGACCTCTATGGGTGTCAAAAGCGTTCCCTTCGATACAGGAATTAACGTAGTTACGTTAAGTACAGCTAAGGCAATAGCTGCCATCATCATTCCGCGCCCCTTGAATCTGCCCAACATATTTCTCCTTCTGTATCTCTGGTCGCACGACATCACGCGCCGCATCAGAGAAAGCAGCCTAGTCATTTCTAGGACTTTCTGAGAGAATGTTATTGGATTACGGTGACAGGATTACGATTACGGATTACGGTGACAGGATTACGGTGACCGGATTACGGTGACAGTGCACTAAATTGACATGTTGCGTATGGCCTGCCAGCTTGTGCTGATGGCGAGACTGGCGCGATATGTGATCCCGGGGATTGCCCACCATGTGACGCAGCGGGGCAACGGGCGGCAGCAGACTTTCTTCGACGCGGCGGACTATGCCGCCTATCGCGATCTGCTGGGCCTGCATTGCGCGGCGCATGGCGTGGCGGTGTGGAGCTGGGTGCTGATGCCGAACCATGTGCATCTGATCCTGGTGCCGGACCATGCCGACGCGCTGCGGGCGGCGCTATCGAAGGTGCACCGCGCCTATGCCGGGCGGGTCCATGCGCGCGAGAGGCGCAGCGGCCATTTCTGGCAGGGACGATTTGGCTGCGTGGCGATGGACGAGGCGCATCTGCTCGCGGCGCTGCGCTATGTGGCGCTCAATCCGGTGCGGGCGCGGCTGGTGGCGCGGGCGCAGGACTGGCGCTGGGCCAGCACCCGCGCGCTGCTTGATCCTGCATCAGGTGACGGGCTCACCGACACTGCCACTGTCCGGAAACAGGTTCCCGATTTTGCCGCCTTGCTTGAGGCAGGCGAGGATGGCACGCTTTCGCAAGCATTGCGGCGGGCAGAGACGGTCGGCAGGCCGTTGGGCGACGCGGCTTTTCTGGATCGCGTACAGGCCATCTCGGGCCGCGACCCGAAGCCAAGCAAACGCGGGCCGAAGATGAGGGAGGATTAAGTGCACTGTCACCGTAATCCCTGTCGTCACCGTAATCCCTGTCACCGTAATCCCCGACACAGCAACAGTTGCTCAACAAGGCCACAGAGATTGACGCCAGGTATGGCACTCAGTTCAATCCCCCGGTGAGGTGATAATGCAATACTTTTACGTCGAACCTGAAGTGTCTGGTGGTCTTGGGGATCATACGATCATGGATCGGAGTGTTCATCCGCCGATCGTCAGCAAGCTGCATTACCAGATGGAAGGCTGGTTGGGGGATGCGATCTTGGAGAGCTTCCCGGCCTTCATCGTGACGGAGGAAGCAAAACAGGGGCTGCTGGAATCGGGAGTTACAGGGGCGGACTTCGCGGAAGTGGAGGTCACGACGACCGACGACTTCAGAGAGCTATATCCGAACCGTGAGGTCCCTCCGTTCGCTTGGTTGAAGCCTACGGGCGAGGCCGGCCAAGACGACTTTGGAACGGCGTCTGATGGGCGCCTAGTCGTCTCGGATCGGGCGCTCAATGTGCTTCGGAAGTTCGGAGCTGAGAACGCCTTGGTGGAGCCGCAATTACGGTGACACGTCCACATTTACCCGCTGCAATCAGACACCACCCGCCACCCTCACCCCCACCGCCTCGGCCAGCTTGATCCCGTCCACCGCCGCCGACAATATCCCGCCCGCATAGCCCGCGCCTTCGCCGCCGGGGTAAAGCCCCTCGGTATTGACGCTCTGCATATCCGCGCCGCGCCGGATGCGCACGGGCGAGCTGGTGCGCGTCTCCACTCCGGTCATCACCACGTCGGGATGGTCGTAGCGCGGGATCTTGCGACCGAAGACGGGGAGCGCCTCGCGCATCGCCTCCACCGCGAAACCGGGCAGGCATTCCGCCAGGTCGGTCATCGCGACGCCGGGCTTGTAGCTGGGCGTGACGCTGCCGAGCCGGGTCGAGGGGCGCGCGGCGAGGAAGTCCTCGAGCCGCTGACCGGGCGCGTGATAATTGCCGCCGCCCGCGCGGAACGCCGCTTCCTCCCATTGCCGCTGATAGGCTATCCCTGCGAGCGGATGGCCGGGATAGTCGCGCTCGGGCGTGATATCGACGACGAGGCCCGAATTGGCGTTGAACTCGGCGCGGCTGTACTGGCTCATGCCGTTGGTGACGACGCGCCCCTCCTCCGACGTGGCGGCAACGACGCGGCCGCCGGGGCACATGCAGAAGCTGTACACCGCGCGGCCGTTGCTGGCGGTATGCGCGATGGCATAGGCCGCCGCGCCGAGGATCTTGTTGCCCGCGAACGGGCCGTAGCGCGCGGTGTCGATCCAGCCTTGCGGATGCTCGATGCGCACCCCGATCGCGAACGGCTTGGCCTCGACATGGACACCCCGGTCGTAGAGCGTCTGGAAGGTGTCGCGCGCGCTGTGCCCGACCGCGAGGATGACATGATCCGCCGCCAGCCGCTCGCCCGTCGACAGATGAAGCGCGACGATGCGGCGGCTGCCGTCGGGGCGGGTGGCGATCTCGAAATCCTCGACCCGCGTGCCGAAGCGATACTCGCCGCCCAGCGCCTCCACCTCGGCGCGGATGTTGGTGACCATGGTGACGAGGCGGAAGGTGCCGACATGCGGGTGCGCTTCATAGAGGATGTCGTCGGGCGCGCCCGCCTTGACGAATTCCTCCAGCACCCGGCGGCCCAAGTGGCGCGGATCCTTGATACGGCTGTAGAGCTTGCCGTCAGAGAAGGTGCCCGCGCCGCCCTCGCCGAACTGCGCATTGCTCTCCGGGTGGAGCGTCGCGCGGCGCCACAGGTCCCAGGTGTCCTTCGTGCGCTCGCGGACCGCCTTGCCGCGCTCGATGATGATCGGGCGGAAGCCCATCTGCGCCAGCGTGAGCGCCGCCATCACCCCGCACGGCCCCGCGCCGATCACGACGGGGCGCGGGCCGCTGTAGTTGGCGGGCGCGGTGACGGGCGGGACATAGCGAAGATCGGGCGTGGGGCGGACATGCACGTCGCCCGACAGCCGCGCCAGCACCTCGGCTTCATCGGCGACATCGACGTCGAGCACATAGACGAGCTTGATCGCGCTCTTCCTGCGCGCGTCATTGCCCCGGCGGAACAGGCTGAACCCGCGCAGCCGCTCGGGCGCGATGCCGAGCCGGTCGATGACGGCGGCTTCGAGGGCTTGCGCGCTGTGGTCGAGCGGGAGGGTGAGGTCGGAGAGGCGGATCATGGGGGGGCTTTAGAGCATAGTGCGCCTCTTCGGAACCGTTCGCCGTGCGCGCCTACGTTTGGTTCGAGCGGCCATCGAGCGAAGGCGGGATGGCTGGCGGGAGCGCCTTTCTCCGCTACGGTGTGTGACAGATTCGAACCTGCGCTTGAAACAGGGCCTTGAAGGGCGATTGAATGCGCCGTCACCGATTGCGCGACCGTTGGGGGTTAAGTAAACTGTCACCGTAATCCGTAATTCCGAAGCAATTGGCCCCCCGCAAGCCAGGGCGACCGAAGCGGAGAAATGAGTAAATGTGGACGTGTCACCGTAATTCCGTGTCACCGTAATTCCGAACCGATGATCCATTTGTTCTTTCCAGTCGGAATAGTGCCCTTGACCGGCAGATAATCCAGCAGGGTTACACTCCTTTGACCCCGCGCGTCGTCTATCCCGTGCGAGGGCAATAGAAGGTGAATATGGTGACGAACGCAATTGCAATCGGATTTACGCACCACTCAAAAGACATGCCTAGTCCGGTGGATATGATGCATGTCTATGGCGCATTGGAAGCTATCATGAATCGCTTGGGTGCGGCCCCGAATTGGTTCTCGGCTTGGGATGGTATTGGCCGAGGTGAATTTAGGAAGTTTGGCGGCGCCTTTCACAAGAAGGTGCTTGAGCAAAGAACAGTCGGGTATCAAAGCATAGGGTTGGCTGCCGCACCCGCCGAAAGCGCTGCTCCCGGCTATGATAATTTTGCCAAAGCGGGCTTCCTGTTTGCACCGGAAGGCGAGATTACCGAAGTGACTTTCGTGGCCCACGAATCCTATCTGCGATGCGGTACGGTGACATGTGATGCAATCGTCGCTGAACTCGCCCAGCTTTGGCCGTGGGACTATGGCTTCGGCTTTGAACGCGATGTGGCCACTGCGCCGGATGTTTATCTTGGTGGGGCCAATAGCAATCTGCATAGCCCCGAATACGAGCGCCGCACTGATCTCTGGTATCAATCCTCGCATGATTTTTACAAAGGCTTAGAGACGCCGCGCCGCCTCTTCATGGTCCGGGACATCTTTCCATACAACATGGTCGGCCCTGGCCATCTGGGTCATCGCTTGCCTGATGGTCGCGATCTTCGCGCGTTTATCGAGGCCGATCCTGACTGTGAACTTAGTTCGCTGGCCAACAATCTCTGGCTCTGGAAAGTGCATCCCGATCGGACTGAAGCGATGCGCGAGAAGTTGCTTGGGACAGGAGTCATCATCTCCGAGTGACCCGCAATTCCAAATCCCCATTCCCTGTTCAGGCCCGTTTTCCGGAACGTGCCCCGGAAGTGATGGACTGATCGGCACACCCTACACGGCGCCCGTTGGTCTGGTTTGCGAGTAAGCTGTTGATATTGCTATGTAAACATTGTGCTACGGGCTGTCTGGCGTTGTAATACGAGGTGATGCGGCGGGAGATAACCGAGCCGGATCAATGGTTTGCCTGTATTACATTGTATGACGCAGGTGGGCGGGCTGTCCCTGGCGTCGCGCTGATCCTGAACCGCTTATAGAGCTGCAGAAACGGCTCCGCCACCGGCCGCGGGGTGTGCCGTCCCGTGCGGGTTGATCCGATGCTGTATGCCGCGTGAGAGCGGCTGAGAAAGGCGCTGGCGGCTCTTCCCGGTGTTCTTGGAATTACGGTGACACGTCTACATTTACCTGCATATTGGCAACGCTGCCCTTGCACGGCACGAATTACGGTGACAGTTTACTTAACCCCCAATTACTGTCAGCTCCCACTTCATGGCCCGCCTGCCCAGAGTCGTCATTCCCGGCCTCCCGCATCACGTGGCTCAGCGCGGCAATGGGCGGCAACGCACGTTCTTCGAGGATGGCGATTACGCGCTCTACCTTGACCTGCTGGCCGATGCTGCGGGGCGGGGATTACGGTGGGATTGCGGTGACAGTGCACCAAATTGAGGGTTGACGGTTGAGACGGCGCCTGATCCCTTCGACAAGTTAAGGCGTCGGCACCTCCTCAGGGCGAACGATATGTGATTTACCGCCCCTTCCGCTGCGTCCTTCCATACCTCAACTTCCGCGTCCCCGGCTTCCCCTCGGTCGCGCGGCCCAGGTATCGCCCCGCCGACCCGGTCACCTGCTGATCCGAAGGCAGTCCAAGCTCCTCCGCCTCCAGCTTCCTGATCTCGTCGCGCAAGCGGCCCGCTTCCTCGAACTCCAGGTCGGCGGCTGCCGCGCGCATCTTCTTTTCCAGCTCTTCGATGTATGCGCGCAGGTTGTGGCCGACCATGTGGGGGCGGTCCTCGATCCCCGTGTCGACCGTCACCTGATCCTTTGACGAGACATGCGCGATGATGTCGCCGATCTGCTTCTTCACCGTCTCCGGCGTGATGCCGTGCTCGGCGTTGTACGCCTCCTGCTTCTCGCGGCGGCGGGATGTTTCGCCCAGCGCGCGTTCCATGCTGCCCGTCATGCGGTCGGCATAGAGGATCACGCGCCCGTCGACGTTGCGCGCCGCGCGGCCGATGGTCTGGATCAGCGAGGTTTCGGACCGCAGGAACCCTTCCTTGTCGGCATCGAGGATCGCGACGAGCCCGCATTCGGGAATGTCGAGCC
>CAZJCT010000093.1:0-10491 GCA_964544675.1 uncultured Sphingobium sp. | reverse complement strand
ATGTCAAGGTCGGGCAGCAGGCGACGACGCTGTCGGGCGGCGAGGCGCAGCGGGTGAAGCTCGCCAAGGAGCTGTCGCGACGCGCCACGGGCAACACGCTCTACATCCTCGACGAACCGACCACGGGCCTGCACTTCGAGGATGTGCGCAAATTGCTCGAAGTGCTGCATGCGCTGGTCGAGCAGGGCAACAGCGTCGTGGTGATCGAGCATAATCTCGACGTCATCAAGACCGCCGACTGGATCATCGACCTGGGGCCGGAAGGCGGCACCAAGGGCGGCGAGATCGTGGCGGTCGGCACGCCGGAGGCCGTGGCGGAGGAGCCGCGCAGCTACACCGGGCACTATCTGGGGCCGCTGCTCGCGCGTCCGTCCGCTTCCACGCCCGCACCGAGCCGGGCGAAGCCGCGCGCCCGGGCCAAAGCGAAGGCATAGGCGGCACCGCTTCCGCGTCGCTGACGGCGGGGGGACTTGCGCGCGGGGCGGTAGCGGTATAGCCGAAGGGCTGCTTTTCGGGGGCGCGGGCTCGCTCCTCCCGGAGCGGATGTGGCGAAATGGTAGACGCAGCGGACTCAAAATCCGCCGGAGCAATCCTTGTCGGTTCGAGTCCGACCATCCGCACCATGTCTTCCGCGCGACGGCGCCCGCTTGGACGGCGCTTTGATCGAGGCCAATGCAGGCGCGGCGACGATGCGCGACGGTCATGGGCATGAGGAACGCGCGCGGATGACGGCAACAGCGATAGGAACGACGGCCACAGGCGCGCTGCGAATCGCGGTGACGGTTGCGGCTGCTCTGGTCGCGGCATCGGTGCCTGGCGCGGCACGTGCGCAGGCAGTGGGGTTGGAGAGCCCGGCGGCACGCCCTTCGCTTCGCTGGACCCCGGCGGCGGCGGTGCGGCTGGTGGCTTATGGCGATGCCCTCGGGCGGCACGGCCTCGACCCCGGCGACTATGCGCTGGACGGCGTACGAACGGCGGTGGCGGCGGGCGAGGCGGCGCGGATCGATCGCGCCGCCACGGTCAGCTTCGCGCTCATCGCGCGCGATCTGGCGAGCGGCCGGGTGCGGCCACCTGCGCGGCGGCAGGCCTATTTTGGCGCCGCGTCGGTCTCGCCCGACGCGGTGCTGGCGGTGATGGACCGGGCGCTGGCGAGCGGTGACGTGGGCGGTGCTCTCGACCGGCTCGCACCCCGGAATTCCGGCTATCGCGCGCTGCGGGCGGCGCTCGCGGCGCTTCCCGCCGAGGGCGCGGCAAAGGAGCGGCGGGCGATTCGCGCCAGCCTCGAACGGTGGCGCTGGCTGCCGCGTGACCTGGGGGAACGGCACATCCTCGTCAACATCCCCGAATTTATGGCGCGGCTGGTCGACGGCGGGCAGGTGACGAGCGCGCACCGGGTGATCGTGGGCAAGCGGGCGACGCCCACGCCGCAATTTTCGACCGCGGTGCAGGCGGTGGTCATCAATCCGCCGTGGAACGTGCCGCAGTCGATCATCGCCGAAAGTGTCGGCGCGCTGGTCCGCAATCGCCCCCAAACGGCGCGCGAGCGCGGCTATGCCTGGTCGACCGCGCCGGGCGGTGGTCTGCGGGTCACGCAGCGGCCGGGACCGGGCAACGCGCTCGGCCAGATCAAGCTCGACATGCCCAATCCGCACAGCATCTATATGCACGACACGCCGTCAAAGGCGCTGTTCGACCGCGAGGCGCGCACCTTCAGCCATGGCTGCATCCGCACCGACCAGCCGCAGGCGCTGGCGGCGGCACTGCTGGCGGGCACGGGCTGGACCGAGGCGCGGATCGCGGGCGTGACGGCGGGGAGCGAGACCGTTCGCGTGCCGCTCGCGCGCGCCGTGCCGGTGCACATCGCCTATTTCACCGCCCATGCGGACGAGGCGGGGCAGGTGCACTATGCGGACGACCCCTATGGCCTCGACGCGGCGCTGGTGGCCGCCATGGGCGGCGAGGCACGGGGGCGGGGGAGGGCGCGGGCGCTTGCCGCCGCCGAGACGGAGTGCAGCCCCGCGCGGGGATGAGGCGGGGCGTCTGAACGCATCCGCTGCTGCTGCGTTGGACGGGGGTGCAACTTCCCGACCTGTCCCCTGACCCTTATATTCTGATCCTCACGGGAGCGGGCCTGCTGATCGCTCTTGTCGCGTGGTTGCCGCTCGCGCTCAAGCGCCTGCCGCTTTCCCTGCCGATCGTCTGTATCGCGATCGGGGCTGCGATTTTCTCCTTGCCCGGCCTGCCGCTGCGACCTTTGCCGCTCGATTATCCCGACATCACCGAACGCATGACCGAAATGGTCGTCATCATCGCGTTGATGGGGGCCGGTCTGAAGCTCGATCGGCCGTTCGGATGGCGCAGGTGGAGCGTGACCTGGCGCCTGCTGGCGGTCACCATGCCGGTGGGCATTGTCGCGATCACCGTCATGGGGGGCTGGGCCCTTGGCTTGCCCTGGGTCGCGGCGCTGTTGCTGGCGGCCAGCCTGGCGCCAACCGATCCGGTGCTCGCGTCCGACGTGCAGGTGGGACCGCCAAGGACGGGGGAGGAGGACGAGGTCCGGTTCGGGCTGACGTCGGAGGCCGGCCTGAACGACGGTTTCGCCTTTCCCTTCGTCCATCTTGCCATCGCCCTGGGGCTTGCGGCGACCACCGGCGAGCCGTGGGCGGAACGCTGGCTCCTCTACAATGTGCTGTGGGAGATCGTCGCGGGCGTGGTCGGAGGCTGGTTGGTCGGTCGCCTGTTCGGCTGGCTGACCTTTCATATTCCGGCCGACAGCCAGCTGTCGAAGACGGGCGATGGCCTCATCGCAATCTCGGCGACCTTTCTTTCCTACGGCCTGACCGAAATGATCCACTGCTACGGCTTTCTCGCGGTGTTCGTCACCGCGCTGACGCTCCGACGGTCGCACCGCGATCATGAGTTCAACCGACAGATGCATGACATTACCGAGCAGGTGGAACGGCTGGCGATGATGGTGCTGCTGCTGCTGTTCGGCGGAGCGTTGGTGAGCGGCCTGCTGCGCGCGCTGCAATGGAGCGACGTGGTGGCCGCGATCGCGATCCTGTTCATCATCCGCCCCGCGAGCGGGATGATCGCGCTGGCGGGATTCAAGGCCAGCCTGTCGGAGAAGATGACGCTGGCGTTCTTCGGCATCCGCGGCGTCGGGTCGTTCTACTATCTCGCCTATGGCCTCAACCATCTGGACCTGGCGGAGGGAGAGCGGTTGTGGGCGATCGTCGGGCTGGTCGCGCTGCTTTCCATCCTGCTGCACGGGCTGACGGTCACCCCGGTCATGCGGCAGCTCGACAGGTGGCAGGGTCGAGACCCGGATGCCGATGATGCGCCGCCGCCTCCCGGACTTCAGGGTCCGGCGGCCGCTTGACGCCCCCTCGCGCCGGGGCTTGCTGCGGTCGCCCTACAGCTTGTCCGCGTACAGCAGCCGGCCTTCGCCCAGCCAGTCGAGCAGCGGCCCGATGGCGCTCTCGCTCACCGCGAAGCAGCCTTCGGAGCGGCCGAGAACGCCATGTTTGCTGACGATGTCGTCGTTGGCGTACCACGCGCCGTGGATGACGATCGCGCGCGCTTCCGCCTGGTCGTTGGTGGGTTCCAGCCCGATCAGCCGCTGCGACCGGCCGTGCTGGCCCGAGTAGAGCGCGCCGGTGGCATAGGCGCCGCGCGATGAGGCGTTGGAGCCGTTGCGGTTGCTGAAGCTTTGCAGCCAGCCGCTGTGCGCGGGATCCGATCCGCGTCCGTGCGCGACCCGCAGGCTGCGCGTCCGTCCGCCCTCGAAATCGATGAGGAGGAAGCGGGGGGCCGACGACGGCCGGCTGAAATCGGCGATGGCGGCGCGGTCGTGATGGGCGATGCGCTGGCCATGCGCCTCCATCGCGGCCTTCGCCTTCGCGACGAGCCGGGCGGTGGAGTCGGCAGCGGGCAGGGTGGCGGCGACCGCGCGGCCGCTTCCGAGCGTCACGGCTCCGCCGGCGGCGAGACCCAACAGAACCGAACGGCGCGACGCCGGCCGAGTCAGCAACATGGTTTTCGACATGGCCTCATCCTATCAAATGGCTACCGGCGAATACAGGGCAAAGAAATCGAAGCAGGCCAGTGGCTTGGCCGGAGCCGATCGCGCGTCCGGCCGCTCCGCCGGGCATTCCCATCGTCATCGCAATGCTTTATGGGCTGTGGTTTGTGGATGATTGATGAGCCGACGCGATGAATAGCTGCGCCTCCTGCCTCGTACGCAACCGCGCCATTTGCTCGGCACTGGCCGAGGATGAACTGGTCACGCTCAATCGCATGGGGCGCCAGCGCACCGTGGGAGCCGGCCAGTCGTTGATCTGGGAAGGCGACGATTCGCTGATGGTCGCCAATGTCATCGAGGGCGTGCTGAAGCTCACCACCTCGACGAGCGACGGACGCGAGCAGATCGTCGGTATCGTCTATCCGTCGGATTTCATTGGTCGGCCGTTCGGGGCGGAGAGCCAGCACACCGTCACCGCGCTGACCGAGGCGAAGGTATGCGCGTTCACGCGCGGCGACTTCGACGGGTTCGCGCGCGAACATCCCGACCTTGAGCACAAGCTGCTCCAGCGCACGCTGACCGAGCTTGACCGCGCGCGCCACTGGATGCTGCTGCTGGGCCGCAAGTCCGCGAACGAGCGTATTGCCAGCTTCCTCCTCGAAATGTCCGAACGGCTGGTCGAGGGCGGCTGCGATGCCTTGAACGCGCCCCTGCGCCGCTTCGTCCTGCCCTTCGGGCGTCAGCAGATCGCCGACGTGCTGGGGTTGACCATTGAAACGGTGAGCCGCCAGCTCACCCGCATGCGGTCCGACGGCATCATCGACCTGCCGTCGCGGCGCGAGATCGAGATCCGCGACCGCGAACGGTTGGAGGAGATGGCGGGCTGAGGCGGAGGGCCGCCGCAGGCGACTGGCTGTCGGGAGATGGATTCCCGCTTTCGCGGGAATGACGGAACGCAAACGATATTCCTGCTCGTCACTCCTGCGAAAGCAGGAGTCCATCTCCACACCTTGCAACAGTCTGGCCCGCGCTCAGAAGCGATAGGCAAGTCCCGCGCTCAGCACCCAGGGATCGAGCTTGTGGTGCGTCTCGATCACCTGCGCGCCCGTGGCGTCGTACCAGTGCGCGTCAGGACGGAGGAAATAGCGCTTGGCGTCGAGCGTGATGCCCAGGCCCGATGTGCCGACGGGCACATCGACCCCCGCCTGAAGCACGAAGCCGAACGTGTCGTCCATCTTCTGCCGCGGCAGGCCAAGCGCCTTCGTCGCCGCGCCCGACTTCTCGTCGATGAAGATGAAATAGGTCGGACCCGCGCCCACATAGGGCTTGAAGCCCGCGCCGGTCGGCAGATGATATTTGACGGTCAGCGTGGCCGGCAGGATCTTTGCGTCCGCCACCAGCTCCGCGCCAGCGAGCGCGCCGGTCGCATCGACGTCATGCTGCGTCAGGCAGCAGATCGTCTCGACCGAGATGTTCGGCGTGAAGAAATATTCGATGGCGAGCGTGGGGACGACATTGTCGTTCGCCTCTGTGTTCGATCCGTTGAGGATCGTGCCGGGCTGCTGGCGCACTTCGGTGATCTTGCCGTCGGGCAGCACGGCGGTGCCGAGCAGCTTGACCTGGATCTTTCCCGCGTCCTGCGCCTGCGCGGCAGGACCGATGGCGAGAGTGAATGCGGTGGCGGCGAGGAGGGCTGCCTTGCCTGCGAACGTCTTGATCATTTTTGTCTCCGTTGACTCACAGCGGCGGAGAACCCCCTTCGGCCCGCCGACATCCACCGGCTACAGGCGGGCGCGGCTGGCGACATTGACGGCGCGCAAGAAGCTTTTTGACCCCCGTCAATGCCGGGCAGGCAAAGCCGGTCCATCCATCAGGCATAATGTGGACCTATTATCCGGAGCTTCTGGCGACTCCGGTCCCGCGCTACACCAGCTTTCCGACGGCGGCCGAATTTCGCGACGACGTGGGGGCGGATGCGCTGGCCGAGGCGATCGCCGCCAGCCGTGGCGCGATCTCGCTCTACGTCCATATCCCCTATTGCGATCAGATCTGCTGGTACTGCGGGTGCAATACCGGCGCCGCCAACAAGGCGCATCGGCTGGCGGCCTATCTAGACGCACTCGATCGCGAGATCGATCTTGTCGCCGCGCTTCTGCCCCCCGGCGCCGAAGTGACGCGGATCGCGTTCGGAGGGGGCAGTCCCAATGCGCTGACGCCGGTGGCGTTCGTGCGGCTGGTCGATCATCTGCTGACGGCTTTTTCGGCGGGACAGGTGCCGATTTCGGTCGAGCTCGACCCGCGCGGACTCAATGACGGCTGGACCCGCCTCCTGGGGCTGGTGCGCGTGACTCATGCAAGCCTGGGGGTGCAGAGCTTCGACCCGGCGATCCAGGCCGCGATCGGCCGGGTGCAGCCGACGGCGCTGATCGCCGATGCAACGGCCGGCCTGCGGGGCGCGGGGGTGCGCTCGCTCAACTTCGACCTCATGTATGGGCTTCCGGGGCAGAGCGTGGAGACGCTCGAGGAGACGCTGGAACGGGCGGTGGACCTCGCACCTGACCGTATCGCCCTGTTCGGCTATGCGCATGTGCCGCACATGCTGCCGCGCCAGCGCCGCATCGACGGCAGCGCGCTCCCCGATCAGCGCACGCGCTTCACCATGGCCGAACGCGGCTTCGATCTGCTGGTCGGCGCCGGCTATCAGCCGGTGGGCTTCGACCATTTCGCGCGGCCGTTCGATCCGCTGGCAGAGGCCGCGGTGACGGGCGGGCTTCGCCGCAATTTCCAGGGCTTCACCGACGACCGCGCCGATGTGCTGATCGGCATGGGAGCGAGCGCGATCAGCCAGTTCCCCCACCTGATCGTCCAGAACGACAAGAATGCGGGTCGCTATCGCATGCGTCTGTCGCAGGACCGGCTGGCGGGGGCGTTGGGGGTACGCCGGTCGGCCAGCGATCGCGAGATCGGCCTGGTGATCGAGGAAATCCTGTGCGGCTATCCCGCCGATGTCGGCCCGCTGCTCGGCGATCCCGGCCTGGTGGAAGCGATCAGGGCGTTCGAGGAGCGCGACCTCGCGCGGCTGAGCGGGGGCGTGCTGACGCTCGCGCCTGAGGGGCGGCCCTATGCACGCAGCCTCGCCGCCTTGTTCGACCCCTATAGACAGCAGGCGGTGCGGCAGTTCAGCACGGCGGTGTGATGCGCCACCGGCCCGGGTCGCACCCCGGCCGCTCTCATTCCGGTCTGCCTGCACCGCCGGAGCAGAGCCGATCCCGCGCCGCCGCATATTCGCCGGCGAGCCGGTCGACCAGAGTGGCCGCGGGGACGACCTGCTGCACTGCCCCGATGCCCTGGCCGCAACCCCAAATGTCCTTCCATGCCTTTGCGGCGCTTTCGCCGCCCGACCCGAAGCTCATCGTGGAGGGATCGGCCTCATCCAGATTGTCGGGATCGAGACCGGCGGCGCGGATCGAGGGCTTGAGGTAATTGCCGTGAACGCCGGTGAAGAGGCTGGAATAGACGATGTCCTCGGCCGTGCATTCGGTGATCGTCTGCTTGTAGCGCGCGTCGGCGTTCGCTTCGTCGGTGGCGATGAAGGCGGAGCCGATATAGGCCAGGTCGGCGCCCGCCGCCTGCGCCGCCAGGATCGCGCCGCCATTGGCGATGGCGCCCGACAGCGCGAGCGGGCCGTCGAACCATTGGCGTATTTCCTGGAGGAGCGCGAAAGGCGACAGCGTTCCGGCATGGCCGCCAGCACCGGCAGCCACGGCGATCAGTCCGTCGGCACCCTTTTCGATCGCCTTGCGCGCGAAGCGGTTGTTGATGACGTCGTGGAGCACGATGCCGCCATAGCCGTGGATCGCTTCGTTGACCTCAGTGTCCGCGCCGAGCGAGGTGATGATGAGCGGCACCTTGTGCTTGACGCACAGCGCCAGATCCTCGGCGAGACGGTTGTTGGTGCGATGGACGATCAGGTTCACCGCAAAGGGCGCAGCGGGTGTATCGGGATGGTCGCGGTCCCAGTCGCCCAGCGCAGCGGTGATGCGGGTCAGCCACTCGTCGAGCATCTCCAGCGGGCGCGCGTTGAGCGACGGGAATGACCCCACGACACCCGACGTGCATTGCGCGATCACCAGATCGGGGTTGGAGATGATGAACATGGGCGAGGCGATGACGGGGATGCGCAAGCGGCCGTCGAGTATGGAAGGAAGGGTCATGCTGGTCCCGGGCTGGAGTGGTCGCAACCACCTTGGCCTGATCGGCCGCCGGGGACAAGATCAGCAGTCGAGCGTGGTGTCGCGCTCCCACTGGGTCAGGTGCCGCGCATAGTCGTTCCATTCCTCGTGCTTGAGCTTGAGATAGGCGGGGACGAACCCGCCCAGCGCCTCGCCCAGCACATCGGACGCGCCCAGCGCGCGCAGCGCGTCGAGCAGGTTGAGCGGCAGCTTCTTGGCATCGGGCACCTTGTGCCCCTCGGTATACATATTGATGTCGAGCCGCGCGCCGGGATCGCGGCCGTTCGCCATCCCGTCGAGACCGGCGGCCAGCACGGCGGCGGGCATCAGATAGGGGTTGGCGGCGCCGTCGGCGAGGCGAAGCTCGAACCGGTCGCCTTCGGGCACGCGGATCATGTGGGTGCGGTTGTTGCCGGTCCAGGTGACCGAATTGGGCGACCATGTCGCGCCCGACAGCGTGCGCGGCGCGTTGATCCGCTTGTAGCTGTTGACCGTGGGGTTGCAGATCGCCGCCAGCGCCTCGGCCGAGTGGATCACCCCGCCGATGAACGACAGGCCGAGCGGCGAAAGCCCGCTTTCGCTGTCCTCCCCGACAAAGGCGTTGGTGTCGCCGCGCCATAGCGAGACATGCATGTGGCAGCCATTGCCCGTCAGATGCGCGAACGGCTTGGGCATGAAGGTCGCGCGAAGCCCGTGCTTCTCCGCGATCGACCGGACCATGAACTTGAAGAAGGCGTGGCGGTCGGCAGTGACAAGCGCGTCGTCATAATGCCAGTTCATCTCGAACTGGCCGTTCGCGTCCTCATGGTCGTTCTGATAGGGCTGCCAGCCCAGGGCGATCATGCTGTCGCAGATTTCGGTGATGACGGCATAGCGGCGCATGAGCGCCTGCTGGTCGTAGCAGGGCTTGACCTGGGTGTCGGCCGCGTCGCCGATGCTGAGGCCGTCGGGCGAGATCAGGAAATATTCGCACTCGACACCCGTTTTCATCGTCAGGCCCTGTTCGGCGGCACGGGCCATCTGCTTCTTGAGGAGGTTGCGCGGGCCATGATCGACCTCGCGCCCGTCCATCCACAGATCGGCGGCGACCCAGCCGACCTCAGGCTTCCACGGCAGTTGGATCAGGCTGTCGGGATCGGGGACGGCGAACATGTCGGGGTCGGCGGGGGTCAGGTCGAGCCATGCCGCAAAGCCCGCGAACCCCGCGCCCGCCTTCTGCATGCCGCCGATGGCGCTCGCGGGCACCAGCTTGGCGCGCTGCGTGCCGAACAGGTCGGTGAAGGAGATCAGGAAGTACTGGATGCCCTTGTCGCGGGCCGCCTGTGCAAGATCGATCGTCATGTCCGTGCCCCCTTCAACATTCCCGTCATGCCAGCCCACTCGTCACCCCAGCCCATCCGTCACCCCAGCGAAGGCTGGGGTCGCTCCGTGATGGAGAGAGATGCCAGCCTTCGCTGGCATGACGGTGAAGGGGGCATTGTCAAAGCCCGCCCCGCCCCGGTATCCAGTCGGTCCCCGCCAGCGGCACCCGTGCCATCGCCGCCGCCTCGATCGTCAGCGCGACAAGGTCCTCCGGCTCCAGATTGTGAAGGTGGCTCTTGCCGCAGGCGCGCGCGATGGTCTGCGCCTCCAGAGTCATCACCGACAGATAATTGGCGAGGCGGCGTCCGGCGGCAACGGGGTCGAGCCGTGCGGCCAGCACAGGGTCCTGGGTCGTGATGCCGGCGGGGTCTCGCCCTTCCTGCCAGTCGTCATAGGCTCCGGCTGTGGTGCCGAGTTTCTGATATTCCGCCTCGAGCGCCGGGTCGTTGTCGCCCAGTGCGACGAGCGCCGCAGTGCCGACCGACACCGCGTCGGCGCCCAGTGCCAGCGCCTTGGCGACGTCCGCGCCGTTGCGGATTCCGCCCGACACGATCAGCTGGACCTTGCGGTGCATGCCGAGGTCCTGAAGCGCCTGCACCGCCGGGCGGATCGCCGCGAGAGTCGGGATGCCGACATGTTCGATGAACACGTCCTGCGTCGCCGCGGTGCCGCCCTGCATGCCATCGAGCACGACGACATCCGCGCCCGACTTCACCGCCAGCGCGACGTCATAATAAGGCCGGGTCGCGCCGACCTTGACGTAGATCGGCTTCTGCCAGTCGGTGATCTCGCGAAGCTCCTCGATCTTGATCTCCAGATCGTCGGGGCCGGTCCAGTCGGGATGGCGGCAGGCGGAGCGCTGGTCGATCCCCT
>CAZJCT010000092.1:0-10616 GCA_964544675.1 uncultured Sphingobium sp. | reverse complement strand
TCGATATTTTCGGGATCAAGGGCGAGGATCTGCCCGCCGTCTGGGCCGACCTCAACGCCGCGGGCATGGTCTCCGGCCACGCCTATGGCAAGGCGCTGCGCACGGTGAAGACCTGCGTCGGGTCCGAATGGTGCCGCTTTGGTACGCAGGACTCGACCGGGCTGGGCGTCAAGCTCGAGAAGATGAGCTGGGGAAGCTGGATGCCCCACAAGTTCAAGATCGCGGTGTCCGGCTGTCCGCGCAACTGCGCCGAGGCGACGATCAAGGACTTTGGCGTTGTCTGCGTCGATTCGGGATACGAACTCCATGTCGGCGGCAATGGCGGGATCAAGCTGCGCGCCACCGACGTGCTGTGCAAGGTCGCGACCGAGCAGGAGGCGCTCGACTACTGCGCCGCCTTCATCCAGCTCTATCGCGAGGAGGCGCGCTATCTGGAACGGACCGCGCCGTGGATCGAGCGGGTCGGCATCGCTTATGTCAAGGCCCGCATCGTCGATGACGAGATCGGCCGCGCCGCGCTGACCCAGCGTTTCCTCCATGCGCAGAGTTTCAGCCAGGATGACCCCTGGGCCGCGCGAGTCGCCGGCGCCGACCGGCCGCAGCACGCGCATCTGGGCGTCTTTCAACCCCGCAAAGAGGAGGAGATGGCATGACCGGCGACTGGCTCGACATCGGATCGCTGAGCGACATACCGCCGCGCGGCAGCCGCACCGTTGCGGTCGCGGGTGGAGAGGAGATCGCGGTCTTCCGTACCGGCGACGATCATGTCTTCGCGCTCGTCAACCGCTGCCCGCACAAGGCGGGGCCGCTGAGCCAGGGGATCGTCCACGGCCACAGCGTGTCCTGCCCGCTGCACAACTGGAATATCGCGCTCGCGACCGGCGAGGCGCAGGGCGAGGACAAGGGCTGTACCCCCACCATTCCGGTCAGGATCGACGGCGGCCGGGTGCTGCTTAGCCGTGACGCCACGCTGAAAGCCGCTGCCTGAATGGAGGCGGTGCGGACCACCTGCGCCTATTGCGGTGTGGGCTGCGGCATCCGCGCGACGCCGCTGGGCGAGCGCGGCCTCCGGATCGAAGGCGATGCCGACCATCCCGCGAATCGCGGCAAGCTCTGTTCCAAGGGCACGCATCTGGGCGAGACCGTCGGGCTTGAGGGGCGGCTGCTCGCGCCGATGATCGGCGACCGTCCGGCGGGCTGGGACGAGGCGCTCGATCTTGTCGCCGAGCGCTTCCGTGAGACCATAGCAGAACATGGTCCTGACAGCGTCGCCTTCTACGTCTCCGGCCAGTTGTTGACCGAGGATTATTACGTCGCCAACAAGCTGATGAAGGGCTTCATCGGCTCCGGGAACATCGACACCAATTCGCGGCTGTGCATGGCCAGCGCGGTCGCGGCGCATGTGCGCGCCTTTGGCGAGGATGTGGTGTCCGCCAGCTATGCCGATCTCGACGCCGCCGACCTGATCGTGCTCGTCGGATCGAACACTGCCTGGTGTCATCCGGTCACCTATCAGCGCGTGATGGCGGCGCGCGCGGAGCGGGGAACGCGCGTCGTCGTCATCGACCCGCGCCGGACCGAGACGTGCGAGGAAGCGGACCTGCACCTGCCGCTGCGTCCCGGAACCGACGTCGCGCTGATGAACGGCCTGCTCGCGCATTGTCGGCGCGAGGGGCTTCTCGACCAGGCCTATATCGACGCGCATGTCGCCGTGCCCGAGAGCTTCTGGGACGCGATCGAGGAGGATCATGACCTGTGGACGGTCGCGCGCACCTGCGATTTGCCGCCCGCCGATCTCCAGCGCTTTTTCGACATGTTCGCAGCCACGCCGCGCACCGTGACTCTGTTCAGCCAGGGCATCAACCAGTCGGTATCAGGCACCGATCAGGGCAATGCCATCATCAACCTGCACCTGGCGACGGGCCGGATCGGCAAGCCCGGCGCGGCGCCATTCTCGATCACCGGCCAGCCCAATGCGATGGGCGGGCGCGAGGTCGGCGGGCTGGCGAGTGCATTGGCGGCGCATCGCGGCTTCGGTGCGGAGGACGTGGCCGAGGTCGGCGCGTTCTGGGATGCGCCCCGGATGGCGACTGCGCCGGGGCTGAAAGCGGTCGATCTGTTCCGCGCTGTGCATGACGGACGCATCAAGGCGCTTTGGGTGATGGCGACCAACCCCGCCGTGTCGATGCCCGACGCTGGCATGGTCCGCGAGGCGCTCGATCGCTGCCCCTTCGTGGTCGTGTCGGACGTCATGGCCGACACCGACACCGCGCGCTATGCGCATGTGCGCCTGCCCGCCGCCGCCTGGGCGGAGAAGGATGGCACCGTCACCAATTCCGAACGCTGCGTGAGCCGCCAGCGCGCGGTGCTGCCGCTGCCAGGCGAGGCGAGGCCCGACTGGTGGATCGTCACGGAGGTCGGGCAACGCATGGGCTGGCGCTCCGCCTTTGCCTTTGACCATCCGGCGGACATCTGGCGCGAGCATGCGCGGCTGTCGGCCTATCGCAACGATGGCGGCCGGCTGTTCGATCTGAGTGAGCAGGCGGAGCTGTCGAACGCCGACTATGACGCGATGGCGCCGTTCCAATGGGGCGGCGAGCCGTTCGTCGATGGCCGCTATTCGACGCCCGACCGCCGGGCGCGCCTCATCGCCGTGGTGCAGCGGCAGCTCGACGCGGTATCCGCCGAATGGCCACTGACGCTCAACACCGGGCGCTATCGCGACCATTGGCACAGCATGACCCGCTCCGGCCTCAGCCCGACCCTCGCCCGTCATCGCGAGGAACCTTTGGTCGAGCTGCATCCCGACAACGGCGCGCGCTTCGGCCTTGCCGACGGGGGGCTGGGCCGGGTCTCGACGCCGCAGGGCGACAGCATCTTCCGCGTTGCTTTCAACCCCGGCCAGCGGCGCGGCGACATCTTCACCCCGATCCACTGGACCGACCGCCAGTCGACCGGAGGGCGCACCGGCCGATTGCCGCGCCCGCTCGCCGATCCGCACTCGGGCCAGCCGGGGTTCAAGGCGACGCCCGCGCGGGTGGAGCCGGTGGCAGTCGACTGGCGCGCCTTCCTGATCGTCAGGGGCGAGGTCGCGCTTCCCGATTGCCTGTGGGCGACGCGCGTTGCGGTCGCCGGCGGCACGCTGATCGAGCTTGCCGGCACGGGCGACACGGCCTGCCTTCATGCCGCACTGCCGGAGGGTGAACGGATCGAGGCGAGCGACCCGGCGCGGGGGACATCGCGGGTGGCGGTGCTGCGCGATGGCCGTCTCGCTGCCGTGCTGTTCGCGACCCGCAGCGGCGAACTGCCGTCGCGCGACTGGCTGATCGCGCAGCTGGGCGAGGAGCAGGGCGCGCAGGTTCTAGCCGGACGCGCGCCCGGTGCCGGTGAGGATCGGGGGCCGGTCGTCTGCGTCTGTTTCAACATCGGGCTGCGCAGCATCGTCGCCGCGATCCGCGACCAGCAGCTTGCCGACGTCGCCGCGATCGGCGCCGCGATCGGCGCGGGCACCAATTGCGGGTCATGCCGCCCGGCACTTGCGCGGCTGCTCGCCGACGAACGGAGGGAGGCGGTCAATGGCTGACGCGTTCGAGGCCGGATCGGTCTGGCTGGTGGGGGCAGGGCCGGGCGATCCCGACCTGTTGACCCGCAAGGCAGAGCGGCTGCTGGCTGCGGCGAGCATCGTCTTTTACGATGCGCTGGTCGGCCCCGCGATCCTCGACCTCGCGCCGCGCGCGGAGCTGGTCAACGTCGGCAAGCGATCGGGCCGCCATTCGAAGGATCAGGCGACGATCGACGCCATGCTGGTCGCGGCCGCACGCGCCGGCCATCGAGTCGTCCGGCTGAAGGGCGGCGACCCGTCGATCTTCGGCCGCTCGACCGAGGAGCTGACCGCTCTGCGCGAGGCGGGGATCCCGGTCGCCATCTGCCCCGGTGTCACGACCGCAAGCGCCGCCGCCGCCAGCGCCGGCGTGTCGCTGTCGCTTCGCGGCATCGCGCGGCGGGTGCAATTCGTGACCGCGCACAGCCGGCGCGGGGCTGCGCTCGATCTCGATTGGGACGCGCTGGCGGACCCGCAGGCGACGCTCGCCGTCTATATGGGGCGCGAGGCGGCGGCGGAGATCAGTCGGCGGCTGATCGGCGCGGGGCTTGCACCCGACACGCCGGTACTGATCGCGTGCAACGTCAGCCTGCCGGGCGAGACGCTGCTGCGTACCCGGCTCGACCTTCTTCCCCTCGTCGCGCGCGGATTTGCGAGCGGCAGTCCGACGCTGATCCTGATCGGCGAGGCGATGCGGGCGGAGGCAGGTGCGACGGGGGTGATGCGCGAGCAACTGTCGGCGCTGCCCCGCTGACCGGAAAGATGTCGGGGGAGGGCATGTCGCCTCCCCCCGACCTTTTGGCGGCTATCCGCTGGACGCCAACGGCTCCCCGCGCGTCTTCCACAGCGACACCAGAACGCCGCCGAGGATCAGGCCGAAGGTCACCGCCAGGCTTAGCACCGGCGGGAACTTGCCGCCGCCGAGCAGGAAGTCGGCGACGAAGATCTTCGAACCGATGAACACCAGTACCAGCGCAAGCGCATATTTGAGGTAATGGAAGCGGTGGATCATCGCCGACAGCGCGAAATACAGCGCGCGCAGGCCC
Source organism: uncultured Sphingobium sp. (assembly GCA_964544675.1). GTDB lineage: Bacteria > Pseudomonadota > Alphaproteobacteria > Sphingomonadales > Sphingomonadaceae > Sphingobium. The sequence continues at coordinate 5,969 of CAZJCT010000092.1, read as the reverse complement.
AGGATCGCCATGATGTTCGACGTATAGACGATGAACGTGTCGGTCGTGATCGCGAAGATCGCCGGCACGCTGTCCACCGCGAACACCAGGTCGGCGAGGTTGATGACGATCAGCGCCAGCATCAGCGGCGTGATGAAGGTGATGATCTTGCCCGTCGTCGGATGCGGCTGGCGAACGAAGAAGCGGTCGCCGTGAAGCTCCTTCGTCACCGGCAGGTGGGTGGCGATCCACTTGACTGCCTTGTTCTCGGAAATGTCGCTTCCGGCTTCGTCGGTGAACAGCATCTTGATGCCCGTGAACACCAGGAAGGCCGCGAACACATAGAGGATCCAGTAGAACTCCTCGACCAGCGCCGCGCCCGCCGCGATCATGATGCCGCGAAGCACGATTACCGCAATGATGCCCCACAGGAGCGCGCGATACTGATATTTGCGCGGGATCGCGAAGGTGGCGAAGATCAGCGATATGACGAAGATATTGTCGATCGACAGCGCCTTCTCGATGAAGAAGCCGGTGTAATATTTGAGGCCGAGGTCAGCGCCCTTCTCGATCCACACCCACACGCCGAACAGTAGCGCGATGCTGATATAGCCGGCCGAGAGCCAGAGGCTCTCCCCGAGGCCCATCTCCTTGTTCTCCTTGTGGAGAACGCCAAGGTCGAAGGCGGTAAGGACGAAGACGATCCCGATGAAGGCCATCCAGAACCAGGTGGGTGTCCCCAGAAAATCGGCGGTCAGAAACTCCATGAGATCATGCCCCCGCCATCAGCGTGGTCGGCCAGCGCGGCAGCAGGCGCGCCTTCATCCGCTGCTTGAGGTGGGTCAGGCGAAGCAGCCTGAACCGGTCCGGCTTGTCGCGGCCCTGTTCGATACGCAGCGCGGCATCGAGCCGCTGAAGCCTGCCGAGACGTTCGAAAATACGGTATTGCACGTGCCACTCCATCAGGTTTGACGAACCCAATCGAGAACACCGATGCGTCGGAAGCGCGAGGATACGACCAGACCCGTGCATCGGTGAACCCGATGCGGTCCGACATCACGAGTGCAAGAATGCTCTCGCCAGAGGGGCCCGGCCCGCAGCGCCAGAATAGGACATCGCGCGTGGCTGTTCAAGAGGGGGCGTGCCAAGCCGCGCGAGACAGCATAGGAATGGCGCATGCACTTCAAATCGATCATCATCGGCGGCGTGGCCGCTCTGGGCGGTCTCGGCGCCGTTGCCGCCTGGGCGCAGCAGCCGGGGGCGTTCACCACCGACGCGGGCACAAGCCATGCCACGCTCGCCGAAGCGGTCGCCGCGATCGGCGCTGGACAGGGCAGCGTCACCATCGCGCCGGGTGTCTATCGCGACTGCGCGGTCCAGACGACCGGCGAGATCGCCTATCGCGCGGAGCAACCGGGAACCGTCATATTCGACGGTGGCGCGTGCGAGGGCAAGGCCGCGCTGGTGCTTCGCGGACGCGGCGCGGAGGTCGACGGAATCGTCTTTCGCAATATCGCGGTTGCCGACGGCAACGGCGCGGGCATCCGGCTGGAGACGGGCAATCTGCGGGTCGAGAACAGCATGTTCGTCGACAGCCAGCAGGGCATATTGACCGCCAGCGATCCGTCGGCGTCGATCACGATTGTCCGCTCGACCTTCAGCGGGCTCGGTCGCTGCGACGGCGACATGGCGTGCGCCCATTCGATCTATATCGGCGAGATCGCCTCGCTGACCGTCGAACGGTGCCGCTTCGAGGCGGGGACGGGTGGGCATTATGTGAAAAGCCGCGCCCGCCGTGCGGAGATCGTCGACAACAGCTTCGACGATAGCCGGGGCCGCGCGACCAACTACATGATCGACCTGCCCAATGGCGCGACCGGGCGAATTGCCCTGAACGAGATGGTCCAGGGCAGGGACAAGGACAATTACAGCGCCTTCATCGCGCTGGCGGCCGAAGGCGCGCACCAACCGTCCGATGGGCTGGTGATCGAGGGCAACGGCGCGCGTTTCGTGCCGGGGCTTAGCCGTTCGAGCGCTTTCGTGGCGGACTGGAGCGGGGCGCGGCTGTCGATCGGTGCCAATGAACTGGGGGCGGGGATCGTTCGCTACCAGCGGCGATAGTATATCGCACAAAGCTGCATTGCCCGTGGCGCGTATCGGCACGACATACCGTGCTCCTGCGAAAGCAGGAGCCCAGAGTTATCCGGAATGCCGTGCCTCCCTGGGCTCCTGCTTTCGCAGGAGCACGTCTTGGCATGGCTTTCCGCTATTGCGGGGCTATCCCAGCGCCGCGATCCTTTCGCCGATGGCGACCAGCCGTTCCGCTTCCTCGAGGTGGAGCCGCTCGACCATCTTGCCGTCGAGCTGGATCACGCCCTTGGCGGCGTTCTCCGGCTCGGCGAAGGCGGCGATGATGGCCCGCGCGCGAGTCAGTTCGTCGGCGTCTGGCGAAAAGATCGCGTTGCACGGTTCGACCTGCGCGGGATGGATCAGCGACTTGCCGTCGAAGCCGAACAACAGGCCCTGCTCGGCCTCTGCGTGGAAGCGGTCGAGGTCACGGAACTCGTTGCAGACGCCGTCGAGGATGTGGAGCCCGTGCGCGCGCGCAGCGGCGACCGCGAGCGTCAGGACGGGCAGGAACGGCGTGCGATCGGGGGTCTGGCGCGCACGCATCTCCTTGGCGAGATCGTTGACCCCCATGATCCACAGAGACAGCCGCGTGTCGCGGGCACAGGCGGCGATGGCATCGAGCCGGGCGACCGATGCACAGGTCTCTATCATCGCCCAGAGGCGCGTGCGGGATGGCGCGTCCTTCAGCGCATCGTCATAGCGCCGGATATCGTCGGGCGAGCCGACCTTGGGGACCAGTATGGCGTCGGCTCCGGCGCCCGTCAGCGCGCGCAGGTCGTCCTCGCCCCAGGGCGTGTCGAAGGCGTTGACCCGAACCGCAAGCTCGCGATGGCCGAAGCCGCCCGCCGCGATGGCGGCAACGGCGGCGGCGCGGGCGTCCGCCTTGGCGTCGGGCGCGACTGCATCCTCCAGGTCGAGGATGATGATGTCCGCGGCCAGCGTCCGCGCCTTCTCCAGCGCGCGGGCATTGGACGCGGGGAGGTAGAGCGCGCTGCGGCGCGGGCGGTGCTGCGCCATATCCATGCGCCTTCAGCCCGAAACCTTGTCCTCAAGATCGGCGAAGCCGCCATAGGTGCCCACGAAAAACAGCATCGGATCCGCTTTCCGCACCGCCTTCATCTCGCGCACCAGCCCCAGAACCAGATAATGGTCTCCGGTTTCGATCACGTCATGGATGTCGCAGTCGATCCAGGCCATGGCGGAGCTGAGGATCGGAGAGCCGTTGGCCGATAGCGTGTAATCGACCCCCGCATATTTATCCGCGCCCGACTTGGAGAATGTGATGCAAAGATCCTTCTCGTCGCTGGCGAGTACGTTGACGCAAAAGCGACCGGCCGCCTGTATCATGGCCCAGCTCTTCGAGTTCTTGTCGGGGAAGAAGCCGACCAGCGGCGGGTCCAGCGAGACCGATGTGAACGTGCCCACCACCATGGCGGTGCGTTCGCCCGAGGGCGTGACGGCGGTGATCGCGCAGACGCCGGTGGGATAATGGCCCAGCGTGCGGCGGAATTCGGCGGGATCGATCATCGCGACTCTTTCGATAGGGATTGTCGAAGGTCGACCTATGCTGTCGGTCGTTCGTCATGTCCAGTTGCCCATTGATCATGGCAGTCCCGGGCTTGCCTGAAGTGCGGCATGGGAATAGCGCTCGGCCCGTGTCACGGATCTCCGCCATGCGCCCTGTTCATGCTCTCCTGCTGCTGCTGTTCATCGCGGCCGCGTCGATGTGGGCGCGCCCGTCATGGGCCGCACCGCAGCCGATGCCGCTCAACATCGACGCGTCGCTTGCCGCCGAAACCAGGGCGCCTGCGCCCGGACAGACCGTCACGCTGGCCATTGTGATGAAGCCGAAGGCGGGCTGGCATGGCTATTGGCTCAACCCCGGCGACGCGGGGCTCGGCATGGAAGCGCGGTGGAGCGTTCCGGCGGGTGCGTCGGTGGGGCCGCTTCGTTATCCGGTGCCGTCGCGGCTGCTGATCGCCGGGCTGATGAACCATGTCTATGAGGGGCCGTATGCGCTTCTCGCCGAACTCAAGGTGCCCGCCGGCGTGCGGGCGGGCGACCCGGTTCCCATCCTGCTCGACGCAAAGTGGCTTGCCTGTACCGACGAGGTCTGCGTGCCCGAGGAAGCACGGCTTGCGATCGAGCTTGTCGTGGGGGGCGGCGCGATCGCCGATGCGGACCGGAACCGCTTCGACGGCTGGCGCGCCGCGATGCCCCGTCCGCTTGACGTCACGGGCACCTATGCGCTGAGCGGCGGCACCTTGCGGATCGCCATTCCCTATCCCGAAAGCGCGCCGGCCAGCGAACCGTGGTTCTACGCCGCGACCCGCGACAAGCTGGCCTATACGGGACCGCAGGGCGTCACCCGTGCGGGTGACCGCCTCATCATCGAAACGCCCGCCGCGCCAGGCGCGACGACGCAAGGCGCGCTGGAAGGCGTGCTGGCCGCCGGCCCCGACATGGCCATTTCGCTCACCGCCAGCCCCGGCGCGGTGCCTCCGGCGGGCGCGCCGTTGAACGCATCGGCCGGCGGGGGCGCGCTGTCATTCCTCGCCATACTCGGCGGGGCGTTGCTGGGCGGGCTGCTGCTCAACATCATGCCCTGTGTCTTTCCGATCCTGAGCCTCAAGGCGATCGGGCTGGCGCGCGCGGGTGCGGGCGCGGCGGAAGCGCGTTCGGAGGCGGTCGCCTATACCGCCGGAACCACGCTGGCCTGCCTGGCGCTGGGCGGAGTGATGCTCGCGCTTCGCGCGGCGGGGGAAAGCGTCGGCTGGGCGTTCCAGCTTCAGGACAGCCGGGTCATCGCGCTGCTCTTCATCCTGATGGTCGCGATCACGCTCAACCTCGCTGGCCTGTATGCGCTCCCGATGCTCGATGGCGGCCGGCAGGCGAGGGGCGGGGCGCGCGGCGCGCTGCTGACGGGTGCGCTCGCCGCGTTCGTCGCGACGCCCTGCACGGGGCCGTTCATGGCGGCCGCCATCGGCGCCGCGCTTCTGCTGCCGTGGCCGCTGGCGCTCAGCGTCTTTGCCGGGCTGGGCCTGGGGCTGGCTCTGCCGTTCCTGCTGATCGCGTTCGTCCCCGCGCTCCGGGCGCGCCTGCCAAGGCCGGGCGCCTGGATGGAGCGGATGCGGCGGATCATGGCCGTTCCGATGGCGCTGACCGCGCTCGCTCTCGGATGGCTGCTGTGGCGGCAGGGCGGCTTCGACGGCGTGCTGCTGGCGCTCGGGCTTGCTGCAATGACAGTCGTGCTCGCGCTCGTCGCCGGCAGGCGGCAGCGCGAGGGGCGGGGCGTGGCCGCGCCCGCGATGCTTGGCGCTGCGGCGCTGGCGGCGGGAGCGATCGTGCTGACCCCGCTCGTCCTTGGCGGAAGCGGCGCGACAGTGCCGGGATCGGCGCTTTCCGGCGACCGCTTCGATGCCGCCGCGCTCGACCGGCTGCGGCGCGAGGGGAAGCCGGTGTTCCTCTATTTCACCGCGGACTGGTGCGTCACCTGCAAGGTGAATGAGGCGAATGCGATCGAGCGCGACGCGGTTCGCGACAGCTTCCGCAAGGCGGGCGTGCGCGTGATGGTCGGTGACTGGACGATGGGTGACGCCGACATCACCCGTTTTCTCGAGGCGCAGGGCCGCTCCGGCGTGCCGCTCTACCTCTATTATCCGAAGCGCGGGGGCGAGCCGCGCGTCCTTCCCCAGATACTGACGCCCGCCCTGCTGGCGGCGCTGCCGGAGGGATGATGGCGCAGGCCCGTCGCCGCGCCGACCAGCTTCTCGTCGAGCAGGGGCTGGCCGAAAGCCGCACCCGCGCGCAGGCGCTGATCATGGCCGGGCATGTCATGGCCGGCGACCGCAAGGTAGACA
>CAZJCT010000091.1:0-10740 GCA_964544675.1 uncultured Sphingobium sp. | reverse complement strand
GGCATATAAGCACGATCGGCGCGCGATGCGATCAGGCGTGCGCGAAAATGTCGACTTCGGGCCATCCGGCCAGGTCGAGCAGCGCCCGGTGGGGCAGGAAGTCGAAGCAGGCCTGCGCCAGCTCGGCGCGTCCCTCCCGCGCCAGCCTGACGTCAAGCTCGGCCCTGAGCGCGTGGAGGAACCGGACGTCGGACGCGGCATAATCGCGCTGCGCCTCGCTGAGTTCGGGCGCGCCCCAGTCCGAGCTTTGCTGCTGCTTGGAAATGTCGGTGCCGAGCAGTTCGCGTACCAGCTCCTTGAGGCCGTGGCGGTCGGTGTAGGTGCGGATGAGCCGCGAGGCGATCTTGGTGCAATAGGCGGGGGCGGCGAGGACGCCGAGATAATGCTGGAGCGCGGCGATGTCGAAACGGCCGAAATGAAAGAGCTTCAGCCGGGCGGGATCGGCGACGATTGCCTTGAGCACCGGCGCGTCATAGCGGCTGTTCGGTCCAAAACGGACCAGATGTTCGTCACCCCGCCCGTCGCTGATCTGGACCAGGCACAGCCGGTCGCGCGGCGTGATCAGGCCCATGGTCTCTGTGTCGATGGCTACCGGCCCATCGGCGAGCACGCCGGCGGGCAGATCTTCTTCATGAAAATATACGGTCATCCTTTTCCCTTAGGCGGCGGAGTCGGACACATCAATGCGCCATTCGCCTGTGCGAAGGAGCGCAGTGGCGTCCATTTTCCGGCGGTTGGGATGGTCCGGCGGGCCGGCTGTTGCAAATCCTCCACAGTCGTCGGAGAAAGGCCCGAAAATATTCGCTCTTTGCCTCGATTCAGTCTATAGCCCCAAATTGCCCCCAGTATGAGGTGTGGGCGGTTCCGTGTGCGTGTTCGTCCAGCGTGCGGTCCAACTGGAAGGGACGAACGAGGGCATCTAACAGGGCATGAGTTTCGATAGAGGACGCCGCGGTCGCGGCAAGGACAAGCGCGATAGCTTCGGTGACGATTCGTACAGCGGCGGTTTCGGCGGTGGTGACCGCGGCGGCTTCGGCGGTGGTTTCGGCGGCGGTGATCGTGGCGGCTTCGGCGGTGGCGACCGGGGCGGCTTTGGCGGTGGCGACCGTGGCGGCTTCGGCGGCGGCGGCGGTGGTCGCGGTGGCTTCGGCGGTGGCGGCGGCGGCGGTGGTCGCGGCGGCTTCGGTGGCGGTGGCGGCGGCGGTGGTCGCGGAATGCCGGCGCAGGTCGTCGGCGAAGGCTCTGGCATCGTCAAGTTCTTCAACGCACAGAAGGGTTTCGGCTTCATCGTTCAGGATGCCGGCGGTGAGGACGTTTTCGTTCACATCAGCGCTGTCGAGCAGGCGGGCCTGACGGGCCTGGCCGAAGGGCAGCCGCTGAAGTTCACGCTGGTCGATCGCGGCGGCAAGATCTCCGCCAGCGACCTGGTGATCGAGGGCGATCCGCTCCCGGTGCCTGAGCGTGCCGGCGGTGCGCCCGGTGCCCCCGGTGGTCCCGGCGGCGATCGCGGGCCCCAGCGGCAGCTCACCGGTGAGCGGGCCAGCGGTACGGTCAAGTTCTTCAACGCGATGAAGGGCTTCGGCTTCATTCAGCGCGACGACGGCCAGCCCGACGCGTTCGTCCACATCAGCGCTGTGGAGCGTGCGGGCCTGCCTTCACTTAACGAGGGTGATCGCCTGGAGTTCGAACTCGAGGTCGACCGTCGCGGCAAATATGCCGCCGTCAACCTGCAGCCGCGCCACGACTGAGGCGCACGGCATCATGAAACGAAAAGGGCGGCCGTGGGCCGCCCTTTTTGTTGAAGTCTGATTCGCGTTCAGGCGCCGCGTGCCGATTCGAACAGGAACCAGGCCCGTTGCTCCGCCTGGTCGGTCCAGTCGTCGATCAGCCCGTCGGTGGCGTTGTCCTTCGCCGCTTCGGCGAGTTCCTTTGCCGCGCGAAGCGATTCGACGAGGCGCAGATTGTCCTCGCGAAGTTCCGCCAGCATGTCGGCGGGGTTCACGAAATCGGCGTCATTGTCGCGCAGTGACTGGCGGCGTCCGATGTCGCCGATCGACCGGAGCGTCGTGTTCCCGGTCTTGCGCACACGCTCGGCGATCAGGTCGGTGGTCGCCAGTATCTGCGCGGCCTGCTCGTCGAACATCAGATGATAGTCGCGAAAATGCGGACCCGACACATGCCAGTGAAAATTCTTGGTCTTCAGGAACAACGCGTAGCTGTCGGCCAATATGCCGTTGAGCGCCTGTGCAAGGTCGCTGGTCCGGTTGCTGGGCAGATCGGACGGGGTCTGCAGGTCTGCGTTCGCCATGGGAGTCCTCCTGTCGCTGGCTGAAAGCCAGGTCGTTACGCTTGAGTGATCGTGTAACTCATCGGTCGAGACGAAGTTGCACATAATCACGCTGCGCGGCAGCGACTTTGATTCAGGACACTGATCGGCTCAGGCGATCAGATGCAGCGCGTCGGCCGCCGCGAACATGGCGCCGAGGAGGAGGAGCGTGCCGGCCGTTGCGCGCCCCGCACGATGCGCGGCGGATCGCGCGACGCCAGGTCCGGTGAGCGTTGCGGCGAAGAGCGCGGCGAAGCTGCCGACGGCCCCGCCCACGGCTGTCAATGTGGGCGCGGCGGTAAAGGCGCTGACAGCCCCGACCGCGAACAGCGTATTCTCACCGGCGCGGCCCGCGATGAAGGCGGCGAAGCGCGTGGGTCCGGCAGCGGCGGGTGGCCGCGCGGTGGAAGGGGCGATCACCGAGAACAGCAGGCCCGTCGCGGCGAAGCCGAGCGCCAGAGCCAGGAACAGGAGCCGCGCTTCGGCTGAAAGCATTTCGGCGAGCGCTCCGCCGGCGATGCCCGCGAGCGCGGTCGTGGCGGTGGCGGCGCCAAGCATGATCCAGGCGTCGCACCTTGTTTGCGCGCCGGCGATCCGGGCCTGCGAGGCGTTGCCCTGTTCAAGCAGCAGCGCGAGCACCAGCGCGAGAAGCAACGCGACCATTCAGTGGGGACCAGGCACGCCGGATGCCCGGCTCAGATACCCATGCGCAGCGACAGCGCGGCGGTATAGGTCGCGCAGGCGTCCGGCCCCTGTTCGGGGCACTCGGCTGCGTCGCGCATCAGGTCGAGATAGGAATGGATGATGGGGCCATGCCCATGATAGGCGACCGCCGACTCGAGGAGGCTGGCGAGCCGCTCGACCGCGTCAAGCGAATGCGCGCGCGCGGTCCGACGAATCGCGTCAACCTGCTCGCACAGCGCGGCGAGGGGCATCCGCCCCGCCGAGCTGGCGATCGCGTCGATACGGCGGACAAGGTCGGTGCGGACGATCTGGATGGCATCGTACGGCATGGCGGCTGCGCTCCTCGGTTCCCTGCAGTTCCGAGGATGCCCGACAGGTGTTAAGCAGAGGTTAGCCCGGGCTTAACCCAGCGCCATTTTGCGGCGTCGGACTTGACATCGTGAAGGGCTTGGCTCATGAGCGCCAGCCTGAACGTGGGCGGCGCGCTGGCGCCGCTTTTTGTTTCCGGCGATTTGATGAAGGACCCAAGGCCATGGCGAAGCCAGCCACAGTCAAGATCAGGCTGGTCAGCACTGCTGACACCGGCTTCTTCTACGTCACGAAGAAGAACCCGCGCACCCAGACCGAGAAGCTGAGCTTCCGCAAATATGACCCGGTCGTGCGCAAGCATGTCGAGTTCAAGGAAGCCAAGATCAAGTGATCGCGCGGCGCCGCTTGGCGCCGTGTCATTGCCATCGCGCTTTGCGGGGCGGGAGCGTCAGCTTCCGCCTTTTTGCTGTGCCCTGAACGGGTGATCGAAAGCGCGCGGTACCGGGGGAGCGCGCGCCGACGTCGCGCGTTATCGCATCGGTGCGGCTGATCCTCTTCCTCATCCTGCTCGCGCTCCTGCTTCGGGGGTGGGAGGAACTGCGCGACATCGCGCCATGGCGGCCCTTGTCGCTCGACGAGGACGTGCGGCCCTTCGCCGCGCGCAAGATCGATTCGCTCCACGGGGATTTCGCCGGCTGCCAGGCCCTTTTGGCGACGGGCCGAGTCGGTTTCACCGCGTTGGATCCCGTGCGGCCCGACGACCCGAACTGCGGATATGAGGATGGAGTCGCCCTGTCGGCGGACGATTTCCCTGCGCGCCCCGCCGCCCGTCTGTCCTGCCCGACCGCAGCCGCGCTGATCCTGTGGCGCAGGCAGGTGGTCGACCGGGCCGCCGCCCGCCATTTCGCCACGGCGGTCGAGCGGATTGAGACGTTGGGCACCTATACATGCCGCAGAATCGCCAACAGTCCCACCGGCGCCTATAGCGAGCATGCCACGGGCGATGCGATCGACGTGTCGGCGATCGTGCTGGCCGACGGGACCCGAATCAGCGTGCGGCGAGACTGGGATGGCGACGATGTGAAAGCCGCATTCCTGCGCGATGTGAGGGACGGCGCTTGCGAAATCTTCGCGACGACCCTCTCGCCCGAGTATAACGCGGCGCATGCCGATCACTTCCATCTGGACACCGCGCGGCGGGGAGGAGCGACCTTTTGCCGATGATTCTGCCTGTGCGCCCGCGTCGCTGTACCGGTGATCCACGATGACCGGGATCGTGGCGCTCGATATCGGGGGCACGCATGCCCGCTTCGCGCGGGCCGAGGTGCAGGGCGGCGGGGTCGTCTCGCTGGGCGACGCAGTGACCCTCAGGACGGCGGATCATGCCAGCCTGAAGACCGCATGGGAGCATTATGCCAGCCTGATCGGCCAGCCGCTGCCGCGCGCGGTGTCGATCGCGGTGGCGGGGCCGGTGACCGGCGAGATGATCCGCTTCACCAACAATCCCTGGACCATCCGCCGTTCCGAACTGGCGGCGCAACTGGGCATCGACCGTTTCACGCTGATCAACGACTTCGGGGCGGTGGGCCATGCGGTGGCGCAGGCGGGGGCGGAGCATTTCATCTGGCTGTCCGGTCCCGACATCCCGCTGCCCGACAGCGGGACGATCAGCATCATCGGGCCGGGAACCGGGCTTGGCGTGGCGCATCTCTGGCGGGACGGCGATGCCTATCATGTGCAGCCGACCGAAGGCGGGCATATCGATTTCGCGCCGCGCGACTCGCTGGAGGACCGGCTGCTTTTGCGGCTGCGAAACAAATATCGCCGCGTGTCGGTCGAACGGGTTGTCTCGGGGCCGGGAATCGTGGACATTTACGAAACTCTGGCATTGATCGAAGGGCGTGCAGTGCAGCAACTGGATGATCGCGCCATCTGGCAGAACGGCACGAGCGGCAGCGACAGCCTGGCCGCCGCGGCGGTCGAGCGTTTCTGCCTGTCGCTGGGCAGCGTCGCGGGCGACATCACTCTGGCGCAGGGCGGATCGGCGGTCGTCATCGCCGGTGGCCTTGGCCAGCGGATCAAGGACACGCTCGTGCGATCGGGCTTTGCGGAGCGTTTCCGCGCCAAGGGACGTTTCGAGGCGATGATGGCGGCAATACCGGTCAAGCTCATCACCCATCCCGAACCCGGCCTGCTCGGCGCCGCCGCCGCCTTCGCGAGGGAGCATTCATGACAGCGATAGAAACCATCATGCGGACCGCGCCGGTCATTCCGGTGATCGTCATCGACGATGCCGCTCATGCCGTGCCGGTGGCACAGGCGCTCGTCGCGGGCGGCTTGCGCGTTCTGGAAGTCACGCTGCGCACGCCAGCGGCGCTCGACTGCATCCGCGCGATGCGGGAGGTCGAGGGCGCGATCGTCGGGGCAGGCACGGTGCTCAACCCCGCCGATCTCGACGCCGCGATCGGTGCGGGGGCCGAGTTCATCGTGTCGCCGGGCCTGACCGAGTCGCTGGGACGCGCGGCCGTCATGTCGGGCGTGCCGTTCCTGCCCGGCGTCGCCAACGCCGGCGATATCATGCGTGGGCTCGACCTGGGGCTGTCGCACTTCAAATTCTTCCCGGCCGCGACGAGCGGCGGCATCCCGGCGCTCAAGGCGCTTTCGGGACCGTTCGGGCAGGCGCGTTTCTGCCCCACGGGGGGCGTTACACTCCAGACCGCGCCCGACTGGCTCGCGCTCGATCCGGTGCTGTGCGTGGGCGGCAGTTGGCTGGTCCCGTCCGGCGTACCCGACCCTGTGGCGATCGAGGCGGCGGCGGTTCAGGCAAGGGGGCTGGCGTCATGATCGAGCGGCTGAGCGATCGCCTTCAGGAACTGCATGCGCTGACCACGCAGACGCCGCTGTTCAACCCGGTCTTCCAGCTCGGGCTGGAGCTGTCGCGCGAGCTCGAGGCCGGCACGCTGACGCTCGCCGATCTGGGCGAGGCGGTCGACCGGCTTGAGCAGGAGACGCTGTGCGACCGCGCGGCGGTGCTTCGCGGGCGGCTTGCGCCGCTGGATGCGACAGCGAATCTCGATGCGTTCCGGACGCTTGCGGAGGGGTCGGCCGACAGCTTCGCCGACTATGCGCGGCGCTGGTCGGAGCCGCTGCTCCATGCGGTCTTCACCGGCCATCCCACCTTCCTCCTGACCGATGCGCAGAGCGAGGCGGTGGCGCGCGCGATCCGGGAGGACACCGGCCCCGCCGACATGCCGCCATCGCCCGGCGACCGTCCCGCCATCACGCTCGACGGGGAACATCGCCTCGCGATGGCGGCGATCCGGTCGGGGCAGGGCGCCCGGCATCTGCTGCTGCGCGCGCTGTACGACGTGGCGGCGCGCAAATGGCCACGCGACTGGCGCGAGTTCAAGCCGCTGCCGTTCCGCTTCGCCACCTGGATCGGCTATGACATGGACGGACGGACCGACATCAGTTGGCCGGTCAACATCAGCTTCCGGCTGGGCGAGAAGGCGGAAAGACTGACCGCCTATGCCGAGGAAGCCGTTGCGCTCGGGCTGGCGGACATAGGCGACAAGCTGCACGCCGCGAGCGCGTATAGCCGCGATCTGAGTGATCGTTTCACCGGCGACATGGACGACCCGGAGCGCCTGACCGCCGCTGCGAACGCGCTGACGGCCGATCATCCCGACAAGCTGCTTTCGCTTCGTCCGATTATCGAGCTTCTGGAGGCGCGCGCCGCGAGCGCGGAGGTTGAGGACGCCAAGGGCTATCTGACGCTGGCGGCCGCGATGCGCGCGGACGGGCTGGGAATGGGCTGGATCCATTTCCGGATGAACAGCTCGCAGCTTCACAATGCGCTGCGAATCCGGGTCGAGCAGGGCGAGGAGCTCGACCTTGCAGGCGGAACGGCGATGAGTCTGCTTCGCGACATGCTGCGCACCGTGAAGCCGCTGCGGTCCAATTTCGCGGCGCTGGCGGTGGAGAATACCACCGCGCTCCGCCAGTTCCTGACGATCGCGCAAATCCTGCGCCACATCGACGCCGACTCGCCCGTCCGCCTGCTGATCGCCGAGTGCGAGGAGCCGCAGACGGTGATGGCGGCGCTCTATTTCGCGCGGCTGTTCGGTGTCGATGACAAGGTCGACATCTCGCCGCTGTTCGAAACCGACAGCGCGATGGAGCATGGCGGCCGCTTCCTCGATGCGCTTCTCGCCGAGCCGGCCTATCGCGACTATGTGCGCCAGCGCGGCCGCATCACGATCCAGACGGGTTTCTCCGATGCCGGGCGGTTCGTCGGGCAGATTCCCGCCGCGCTGGCGATCGAGCGTCTGCAGGGCCGCCTTGCCCGCGCGATGGAAAAGAACGGTCTCGTCCGTGTCTCCGCGCTGATCTTCAACACCCATGGCGAGTCGATGGGACGCGGCGGCTATCCCGGCGCGATGGAGGACCGGCTCACCTGGCCGATGAGCCATTGGGCGCGCGACCAGTTCGCCCGCCGCGCGATCGCCACCGAACTGGAAGCGAGCTTCCAGGGCGGCGACGGCTTCCTCTATTTCCACGGGGCCGACATCGCGCTGGCGACGCTGACCCGGATCGCCGAGGCCGACGCGGCGATTCGCGGGCGCGGCGGATCGGACACGTTCTACGAGCGGACCGACATCAGCCTCGATTATTATCGCAACATCCGCGCCGGGCAGCGAGCGTTCCTCGAATGGCGCTCCTATGCGCGGACGATCACCGCCTTCGGGCTCAGCCTGCTCAGCCAGACCGGATCGCGCAAGGCGCGGCGGCAGTCGGACCTGGCAGCGGAGCGCGAAATGGGCCTGCGCCAGTTCCGCGCGATCCCCCACAATGCCATTCTTCAGCAGCTCGGCTATCCGGTGAATGTGCTGGGCAGCGCGGGATCGGCAGCGGGTGAGGAGGTGGACCTTGTTGCCGGGCTGCTCGATTCGTCGGTTCGCGGCCGGCAGATCGTCGGCCTGCTGCGGGCGTCCAACCGCCTGGCCAGCATCAAGACCGTCGCCGCCTATGGCGAGCTGTTCAACTCGGCCTATTGGGCGACGCGCCCCTATCGCGGGACCGAGCGCCATATGGAAAGCGCCTGCCTGTCGCTCGCGGAGCGGCTGGAAAGCGACGACCGGGCCGGCGAGGTGCGGCGCATGGCGTCACGCCTGCGCGTCGATGCGATGAAGCTCCATCGCCTGCTCGCGCGCGTTCCGGAAGAAGCGGCGAAGGAACTGGGCAATGGCGACCGCGAGGCGCGGCGCCGCACATTGGGGGTGCTTCACGCGCTGCGCCTGGCGGTGATCCAGCACATGTTCCTCCGCGCGGTGCAGGTGCCCGCCTTCTCGCGCTCCAACGACATCAGCCGCGACGACGTGATCGACATGGTGTTCGCGCTGCGCACCGAGGAAGCGGTGGCGCAGCTTCGCCGCGCCTATCCGGTGACCGAACCGCGAATCGGCGACTTCGCTCTCGATGAGCCGACCGACTATCCCGATCGCGAAGGCCAGCCTTATTCCGATATCCGTCAGCGGCTGATCGATCCGATCGAGCAGGGCCACGCGCTGGTCCGGCAGATCAGCGGCGCCATCGCCAACGAGTTCGGCGCGCATGGGTGAGAGCAAAAGACGCCCCTTCAGTCCTATTCCAGTGTCCCCGCGAAGGCGGGGACCCAGAGCCTCACACCACAGCGCCTGAAACTCTGGGTCCCCGCCTTCGCGGGGACACGGGGTCGCGTGCCCTGAGGTCAGTCCGCCTCGTCCGACAGCATCGAATCCCCGCGCGCGAGGACGACAAGCCTCAGCCCCGCCGCCCGCGCGCGGTCGAGCGCGAGGCTGGTGGGGGCCGATATGGTGACGAGCAGCGGGCATCCGGCCGTCACCGCTTTCTCGACCAGCTCGAACGAGCAGCGCGAGGTCATCAGCGCAAAGCCGCCGTCCCAGCCGAGACCCTCCCTGGCCATCGCGCCGATCAGCTTGTCGAGGGCGTTGTGGCGCCCGACATCCTCGCGCACCATGCGGATCGCGCCGTCGGCGGCAACGAGCGCCGCCGCATGGACCGCGCCGGTGCGACGGTTAAGCGGCTGGCGCTCCGCCAGGGCGGCACGGGCACGGAAGATGGCCTGCTCATCCGCCGCGCTTTGCGTCGTCACCGGCGGCAGCGGGCGCATGACCTGCGCGATATTCTCCAGCCCGCACAGCCCGCAGGACGAATCGGAGAGGCGTGGACGAAGCCGCTCGCCGAGCCGCTCGGTCAGATGCGGCGCGACCGACAGGCGAAGGATGATGCCGTCGCGGGCATCGTGACGATCGATCGCCGCGACGTCGCCCGGACCGTCGATCAGTCCGTCGGACAGCGCGAAGCCGACCGCCAGGTCCTCGACATCGGCGGGGCTCGCCATCAGCACGGCATAGCCGAAGCCGTTGATCTCCAGCGCGACCGGCCTTTCGACCGCGATCTCGCGCTCGATTGCCGTGCGGGCACCGTCGGCGGCGACTTCGGTAAAGGCATGCCGTTCGGCGGTCATGCCCGCTTATAGCGCGTCGAGCACCGCCTGGGCATGCTCTTTGCGGCAGATGAGCAGGTCCGGCATCGACACGTCGCGCTGGTTGTAGACGAGCGGCGATCCGTCGACGCGGCTGGCGTGAAGCCCATGCGCGATCGCGACGGCGGCGGGGGCGCAACTGTCCCACTCATATTGCCCGCCGGTGTGGAGATAGATGTCGGCCTCGCCGCGAATGACGGCCATTGCCTTCGCGCCGGCGGAGCCCATCGGCACCAGCTCGGCTCCCAGCTTTTCCGCCACGCTGACGGCCTCCGCCGCCGGGCGGGTGCGCGATACCACCATGCGCAGCGGATGCGGCGCGGCGGGCAGGGGCGAGGGGGCGTCGGTCCGCAGTACCGCGCCCAGACCCGGCAGCGCGACCGCGCCAATGGCGGGAACGCCGTCGATGGCGAGCGCGACATGGACCGCCCAGTCGGCGCGCTCCTCGCCATATTCGCGCGTGCCATCGACGGGATCGACGATCCAGACCCGCGACTTCGCCAGGCGCGCCTCGCTGTCCTTCTCCTCCTCGGAGAGCAGCCCGTCGTCGGGGCGCTGCTCGCGAAGCGCGGCGCAGAGGAACTGGTTGGCGGTCTGGTCGCCTGCCTTGCCCAGCGACTTGCCGCTGAACACGCCGGAGCCACGCACCTCGATCAGAATGCGGCCCGCCACCTCGGCGAGATGCGCTGCGAGTTCGGCATCGGTCATGCTCATGGGATCAGCCTGCGCACGATTTCCTCGGCCGCTTCCTCGGCGGTCATTGCCGTGGTGTCGATGCGGATTTCGGGGTTTTCGGGCGGTTCATAGGGGCTGTCGATGCCGGTGAAGTTCTTGAGCTGGCCCGACCGCGCCTTCTTGTACAGGCCCTTGACGT
>CAZJCT010000090.1:0-10867 GCA_964544675.1 uncultured Sphingobium sp. | reverse complement strand
CCCTATGCGTCATATGTTCCAGCGCTCAGCAGCCATCATCGCCATCGCAGCCGCCACCGCCCTGGTGTCCGGCTGTGCGTTCAACCGCAACAAAGCCGACACGCAATATGTCGCCCGCGATGTCAGCACGCTCTACAGCGCGGCCAAGTACCGGCTCGACCGGGGTCAGTATGCGCTGGCAGGCGCGCTGTTCGACGAGGTCGAGCGGCAGCATCCCTATTCGCCCTGGGCCCGCCGTGCGATGGTGATGAGCGCGTTCAGCTATTATGCCGCGCGCGATTATACCAAGTCGATCCAGACCGCCCGCCGCTTCCTGGCGATCCATCCCGGCAACAAGGATGCGCCCTATGCATATTATCTGATCGGGCTGGGCTATTATGAGCAGATCAGGGATGTGACCCGCGATCAGAAGATCACCGAACAGGCGCGCGACGCGCTGGGCGAGCTGGTGCGGCGCTACCCCGACACACGCTACGCCGCCGATGCGCGGTTGAAGCTCGATCTCGTCAGCGACCATCTCGCGGGCAAGGAGATGGAGATCGGCCGTTTCTACGAGCGGCGCGGCCAGTGGCTCGCCGCGACGCTGCGGTTCCGCAACGTCATCGACAATTACCAGACCACGACTCACGCGCCCGAGGCGCTGCATCGTCTGGTCGAGAGCTATCTGGCGCTCGGCCTGCCCGAAGAGGCGCAGAAGGCTGCCGCCGTCCTGGGCACCAACTATCCGGGGTCGGAATGGTACGAGCGCGCTTTCGATCTGATGCGGGAGCATGGCGGGCAGGCGTGACCGCCGTGCCTGTCGCCCCGATGCGGGCCGGGACCGGCGGCCGGGCCGATCAGCGGGGCTAGCAAATCGCGGCCGAAGCGAGGGTGACGGTGACATGCCGTGCTGACGGGCCTTTCCATTCGCAACGTTGTGCTGATCGAGGCGCTGGACCTTGGCTTTGGTGCCGGACTGTCGGTGCTCACGGGCGAGACGGGGGCGGGCAAGTCGATCCTGCTCGATGCGCTCGGCCTGGCGCTTGGCGCGCGTGCCGACAGCGGCCTTGTCCGTCAGGGCGAGGCGCAGGCGAGCGTCACCGCCAGTTTCGATCCACCGCGCGCGGGATCGGCCATCGCGGCTCTGCTCGCCGACAATGCTATCGACTGCGAGCCGGGCGAGCCGCTGCTGATCCGCCGCACGCTCAAAGCCGACGGCGGCAGCCGCGCTTTCATCAACGATCAGCCCTGCTCGGCGGCGCTGCTGCGCGAGATCGGCGCGGGCCTCATCGAAATTCACGGCCAGCATGACGATCGCGGCCTGATGAATCCGCGCGGCCATCGCGCGCTTCTCGACGCCTATGGCGCGTGCGACACCGGAGGCGTCGCGGCGCTGTTCGCTGCCTGGCGTGGGGCGGAGGATCGGCTGACGCAGGCGCGCGCCGATCTCGACCGCGCGACGAGCGAGCGTGACTATCTGGCGCATGCGGTCGCAGAATTGACCGCGTTTGCGCCCGAGCCGGGGGAGGAGGAGACGCTCGCCTCCGAACGCGCGACGATGCAGAAGGGCGCGAAGCTGACCGACGACCTGGCGCTGCTGGCGGCGCTGTTCGAAGGGTCCGATGGCGGCATGGCGCAGCTTCGCCAGGCCGCGCGGCGGCTCGACCGGATCGCCGGTGAGCATGAGACGCTGGGGGCCGCACTGACCGCGCTCGACCGCGCGATCATCGAGGCGGGGGAGGCGGAGGACCATCTTCGCGCCGCCGTCGAGGCGCTGAGCGTCGACCCCGCGCGGCTGGACGCGATCGAGGTCCGGCTCTTCGACCTGCGCGCGCTGGCCCGGAAATACGGCGTTGCCGCCGACGACCTGCCCGCGACCGCCACCGACATGGCCGACCGGCTCGCGCGCATCGACTCGGGCGAGGAGGGGCTGGTTGCGCTCGAACGCGCGGCGGCTGAGGCAAAAGTGGCCTATCACAAGGCGGCACTCGCGCTCAGCTCTGCGCGCCTCTCCGCGGCCGATCGGCTCGACGCGGCGGTGGCCGGGGAGCTTGCCCCGCTCAAGCTCGACGCGGCGCGCTTCCGGACCGAGGTCGAGCGGCTCGACGAGGGGCAATGGGGAGCGGCGGGGCTCGACCGGGTGGAGTTCCTGATTTCGACCAACCCCGGCGCGCCCTTCGCGCCGCTGATGAAGATCGCGAGCGGCGGCGAGTTGTCGCGCTTCATCCTGGCGCTCAAGGTCGCGCTGGCGGAGGCCGGAGGGGCGGGGACGATGATCTTCGACGAAATCGACCGGGGTGTCGGCGGCGCGGTGGCGTCGGCGATCGGCGACCGGCTGGCGCGGCTCGCGGCCCCCGATTCGGATGACGGGCAGGTGATCGTCGTTACCCATTCACCGCAGGTCGCCGCGCGCGGCAATGAGCATTTCCTGATCGCCAAGGCATCGAGCGGAACGATCACCCGCACCAGCGTCCACGCACTGACCGACACCGAACGCCGCGAGGAAATCGCGCGCATGCTCTCGGGCGCGGCGGTGACTCCCGAGGCGAGGGCGCAGGCGGATCGGTTGCTGGAGGGGGTGTGATGGGGCACTGGCGCAGCGGCACCACCCCCGGCCCCTCCTCTGAAGAGGAGGGGGGAATGGGTTGGCCGAAGATCAAAGCTCCCCTCCTCTTCAGAGGAGGGGCTGGGGGTGGTGAAAGATGATCCCCTCCCGCGCGACCCTGCTCGAACGCGCCGCGAGCATGCGTCGCACGCCCACCGAGCCCGAACGGTTGCTTTGGCGCGCGCTCTCCAACTCGCAACTCGGCGGACACAAGTTCCGCCGCCAGGCGATCCTCCGCGGCCGCATCATCGACTTCTACTGCCCGGCCAAATCCCTGGCGGTGGAGATTGACGGCGACACTCATGATGCGGATCATGACGCGGAGCGTGACAGGCGATTGATGCGCGAGATCGGCGTCACGGTCGTGCGCTTCGCTAATGCCGATGTGATGGGCAATCTGGAGGGTGTGCTGGAGAGCTTGCTTGTTTCGCTGAACGCTTTGCCCGGCCGCTGGCACCGCGGCACCACCCCCGGCCCCTCATCTGAAGAGGAGGGGAGATGACCAGCCTTACCGAAGCAGACGCCGCCAATCGCCTGATGCGGCTGGCGAAGGAGATCGCGCGGCACAACCGGCTCTATCATGCCGAGGATTCGCCCGAGATTTCCGACGCCGATTACGACGCGCTGATCCGCGAGAACAACGCGCTGGAGGCGGCGTTCCCGCACCTCGTCCGTGCCGACAGCCCCAACCGCGTCGTCGGCGCATCGGTGGCCGCATCGCCGCTCGCCAAGGTCGCGCATGAAAAGCGCATGATGAGCCTCGACAACGCCTTCGCGGACGAGGATGTCGCGGATTTTGTCGGCCGGGTGCGGCGTTACCTCAAGCTGGCCGATGACGCGCCGGTCGCCATGACGGCAGAGGACAAGATCGACGGGCTGTCGCTCTCGCTCCGCTACGAGGATCGCCGGCTGGTGGTCGCGGCGACTCGCGGCGACGGACAGGTGGGCGAGGATGTCACGCCCAATGTCAGGCATATAGCCGACATTCCTCAGCAGCTGCCCGAAAGCGCGCCCGCCCTCTTCGAGGTGCGCGGCGAGGTCTATATGGCCAAGGCCGATTTCCTGGCGCTCAATGCGCGGCTGATGGAGGAGGCGCGGTCGCTCGCCGAACAGCGCGGCGAGACCTTCGATGCCGAGGGCGTGCGCCAATTCGCCAATCCGCGCAACGCCGCCGCCGGATCGCTGCGGCAGAAGGACGCGGCGGTCACCGCGTCGCGCCCGCTGCGTTTCATGGCGCATGGCTGGGGCGTAGCGAGCGCGCTTCCCGCAGAGACGCAATATGAGGTGATGCGCGCCATCGGTAGCTGGGGCTTCCCGCTGTCGGGCGATCTCGTCCGCGTCGATTCGGTCGACGCGATGCTGGTGCAATATCGCAGCATTGAGCGGCAACGCGCTGATCTGGCTTATGATATCGATGGCGTCGTCTACAAGGTCGACCGGCTCGACTGGCAGGAGCGGCTTGGCTTCGTCGCCAAGGCGCCGCGCTGGGCGATTGCGCACAAATTCCCGGCCGAGCGCGCGGAAACGGTGCTGGAGGCGATCGACATCCAGGTCGGGCGGACGGGCAAGCTGACACCTGTCGGGCGGCTCAGGCCCGTCACGGTCGGCGGCGTGACCGTCGCCAATGTCACGCTTCACAATCGCGACGAGATCGCGCGGCTCGGGGCGAGACCCGGCGACCGGGTGGTGGTGCAGCGCGCGGGCGACGTGATCCCGCAGATCGTCGAGACTATTACCCGCGAGGAGGATCGCCCGGCCTACGCCTTTCCCGACCATTGCCCCGCCTGCGGATCGGAAGCGGTCGCGGACGAGGGCGAGGTCGATGTGCGATGCACGGGTGGCCTCATCTGTCCGGCGCAACGCATCGAACGGCTACGTCATTTTGTCAGCCGCGCGGCGATGGACATTGACGGTCTGGGCGAAAAGACGATCGAGGAGTTCTTCGCGCTCGGCTGGCTCGACCGTGGTCCCGCCGACATATTCCGCCTTGGCGACCATCGGCAGGAACTGCTGGGCCGCGAAGGATGGAAGGAAAAGTCGGTCGATAACCTTTTGGCTGCGATAGAGAATCGCCGCACGCCCGACGCGGCCAGGCTGCTCTTCGGCCTCGGTATCCGCCATGTCGGCGCGGTGACGGCGCGCGATCTGCTCAAGCGCCTGGTGACGTTGCCGGCCTTGCGCGACCTCGCCGAGCGGGCGCAGGCCGGTGACGCCGAAGCCGCGGCGGAACTGACGTCGATCGACGGCATCGGCCCGGCGGTGGTGGAGGCATTGGGCGATTTCTTCCACGAACCGCACAATGTCGGGGTCTGGGACGACCTGCTGGGGCAGGTCGAGCCGCCGCCCTATGTGGTCGAGACCCGGCAGAGCCCCGTGACGGGCAAGACCGTCGTGTTCACCGGCAGCCTCGAGACGATGAGCCGCGACGAGGCCAAGGCGCAGGCCGAGGCGCTGGGCGCCAAGGCGGCGGGGTCGGTGTCCGCGAAGACCGATCTCGTCGTGGCGGGGCCGGGCGCGGGATCGAAGCTCAAGAAGGCGGCAGAATTGGGCATCCGCGTCATCGACGAGGCCGAATGGGCGCGGATCGTCGCGGAGGCGACCGGCTGACGCCATTCTGTGATAAGTGATCCGTCGTTCCCGCCTTCGCGGGGGTGACGGTCTCAGGGAAGAGCATGGGGCGCTAGCCCCGGTCCGCCAGCTCCGCGACCAGCAGCTTGTCGATCTTGCGGCCGTCGAGATCGACGATCTCGAAACGCCAGCCCTGTTCGTCGAAATGCTCGCCGACTTCGGGCAGATGCTTGAACCGCCAGAGCGCGAGGCCAGCGACGGTCGCGAACTCGCGGTCCTCCGGCAGGTTGATGCAGATCCGCTCGGCGAGCAGATCGACCGGCATCTGCCCCGACACCAGCAGCGAGCCATCGTCGCGTTCCACCAGCATCGGCTCGTCATAGAGGTCGCGGTCGGAGACGAAGGTGCCCGCCATGGCGGACAGCAGGTCGGCGGGTGTCACGATGCCTTCGAAATGGCCATATTCATCGTGGACCATCAGCATGGGCACCTGCGCCATGCGCAGCGTTTCGAGCGCGTCCATCGCGTCGATCTGATCGGGCACAATCGCCGCCGGACGGATCAGCGCGCGCAGATCCACCGCCTGTCCTTTCAGAAGCGCGGTCATGATGTCGCGCGCCTGCACGACCCCGATGATCGCCTCCACGCTGCCTTCGCCGACGGGCAGGCGGGTATGCGGGGTGTCGAGCAGCATCGCGCGAATGTCGTCGGGACCGGCGTCGGCGTCGATCCAGTCGACCTCGGGCCGGGGTGTCATCACCTCGCGTACCGGGCGGTCGGCGAGGCGCACCACGCCGGATATGATGGCGCGATCGCTTTCCTCGATGATACCCGAGCGGGTCGCCTCGGCGACCATCAGGTGCAGTTCCTCGGCGGTGACCTTGTTGCTGGTGTCGGGCTTGAGCCGCAGCAGGCGGAGCATGGCGGCGCTCGACGCGTCGAGCGCGGTGACCAGCGGCGAGGTCATGACCGCCAGTATCTGCATCGGCCGCGCGACCATGACCGCCACCGGCTCCGGATTGCGCAGGGCGATCTGCTTGGGCACCAGCTCCCCGACGATCAGCGAGGCATAGGTCGTCAGGACGATCGCCGAGATGAAGCCGATCGTCGCCGCAAGATCGGGTTCGACCCCCAGCAGCGCGATTCGCGCGCCGATGGGGCCACCGAGTGCCTCGCCGGAGAAGGCGCCCGCCAGAATGCCGATGGCGGTGATGCCGATCTGAACCGTCGAGAGAAAGCGTCCCGGGTCCTCGCGCAACGCCATCACGGCCTGCGCGCCGCGGCGGCCATCGCGGATCATCCCCTGCAGCCGCGCAGGGCGCGCCGAGACAATGGCAAGTTCGGACATAGCGAACAGGCCGTTGAGGGCGACCAGCGCGAGGATGATCGCGACGTCGGTCCACGGGAACGGCATCAGGGGCATGGACGGAGGCATGTCGACGAAACTGCCTTTGGCCTGTTTTTGTCCGCGCCACAACCAAATCGTCAGTTCCCGTTCAGTTCGGATGCGGAACATACGGCCTGGCATGCGCATTGATGCGGGTGCGACGACCGGCCTCTCGCGCCGGTCCGGCAGAAGGAAGAGGACGGACATGAACCCAATGAGAAAGGCAGTCGCCGCAGCGTCGCTCGCCACGCTTCTGGCCACCACGGCGGCCTGCACCACCGATCCCTATACGGGCGAACGCCGGATCTCGAAGGCCGCGATCGGCGGCGTCGGCGGATTGGCGGCGGGTTATCTGCTCGGCGATCTGGTCGGCGGCCGGAGCGACCGCACCGAGAAGATCGTCGGCGCCGGGATCGGGGCCATCGCGGGTGCCGGGATCGGTGCCTATATGGACGCCCAGGAGCGCAAGCTGCGCGAGCGGACCGCTGGCAGCGGCGTCGATGTGATTCGCGACGGCGACAATCTGACGCTGCGCATGCCGTCGGGCATCACCTTTGCCTATGACGATGCGGCGGTGCAGCCGCAGTTCCAGCCGACGCTGAACGAAGTGGCGTCGGTGCTCGCCGAATATCCCAAGACCTATATCGACGTCCTGGGCCATACCGACTCGGACGGGACCGAGGCCTACAACCAGTCGCTGTCCGAACGCCGTGCCCAGTCGGTGGGCAGCTATCTGAGCGGCCGGGGCGTGCAGTCGGCGCGGGTCGCCACGCGCGGCTATGGCGAGATGCAGCCCATCGCCAGCAACGAGACGGTCGAGGGCAAGGCTGCGAATCGGCGCGTGGAAATCAAGCTGGTGCCGGTCACCGAATCGGATGTGGCGGCGGCGCGTAGCTGAGCCCCGCCCGATCGCGCCCGGCTACCAGCTGCCGTAGCCGGGCGTCTCCCCCGACACCGCGCCGCGCCGGGGCGGCCGCCGCCAGCCGGAGCGGCGACGCTTGCGCAGGTGGAGGACGGGCCAGCGCCCTTGATCGGCGCGCGCCGCCAGCCGCAGACCTTCGCGCCGGTACGCCGCCAGCACCGCGTCGGCCTGATCGTCGAGCAGCCCCGCGAGCAGCAGCGAGCCCCCGTCGGCGATCAGCGGTGCCAGCGAGGGCGCGAGCGCGATCAAGGGACCGGCAAGGATATTCGCGATCATCAGGTCATAGGGTGCGCGGCGACCGATCGCCGGGTGGGCCGCGCCCGCAGCGGTCACCAGCGTCACTTGCCCCGGCCCGGCACCTTCGGACATGGCGTTCGGCGCCAGTATCTCGCGAACGACGGCGATTGCCTCCGGGTCGATGTCGGACGCCATCAGATGCGCGCGCGGCCACAGGTGAGCGGCGGCAAAGGCCAGTATGGCGGTGCCCGTGCCGATGTCGGCGATATTGCCGAAGCGATGGCCTTGCCGCCGCAGCTCGTCGAGCCGTTCGAGGCAGCCATGGGTGGTTTCGTGATTGCCGGTGCCGAATGCACGGCTGGCGGGCATCAGCAGGTTGATATGGTCGGGGCTGGTCGGCTCGTCGGCGCGGTGACGGACGTGGAAGCGTCCGGCGGTGACGGGGGGAAGCCCCTCCTGGCTGAGCGAGACCCAGTCGGCGGTCTCCAGTCTGCTCACCACCGGATCATGATCGCTTGCGCTCGGAAAGTGGGCCTTCAGCGCCGCGACCGTCCGACGCGCCGGGCGCCGTGCGAAATAGGCGTGCACCTGCCACCGACCGCTTTCCTCGTCCTCCTCGGTGAAGGACAGGACGGGGGGCGGGGCGAGCGCCAGCAGCACCGGGTCCGAATCGGTGTCCGCCGCCTCCGCTTCGGCGCGCAGGCAGGGGAGGGTGACCAGCCAGCCGCCGGTGCGGGCGGCGCCATTGTTCAAGTCTTCGGGCATAAGCGGGGTCGATAGACTCCCGCCGCTGCGATGCAAGCCCGCTGGCAGAAGATCGTCAGGCCGCGATGCGGCTGAACGTCTCCGACGCCTCGCGCAGTTCGGCCAGCAGTTCGGCAACATTCGCGAAGCCGGATTCGAGCGCGTCGATCTCGGATGCCACGATTTCCGTATCCTGTCGGATTGCGGAAATGTTGCTCGACATGGAGTCCGCCGCCAGCGCGGTCTCGTCGACGGCGGCGGTGATCATCGTGACCGTCTGCGCCTGCGCGTCCATTGCCGAGCGGATTCTGAGGCCGGTGGACTGCACTTCACCGACGGTTTCGCGGATTCGTTCGTTGGTTTCGACCGACTGGCGCGTTGCCGACTGGATGGCGGCGATCTTCTGCGCGATGTCGTCGGTCGCGCGCGCCGTCTGGTTGGCGAGCGACTTGACCTCCTGCGCGACGACGGCAAAGCCGCGGCCGGCGTCGCCCGCGCGCGCCGCCTCGATCGTGGCGTTGAGCGCGAGCAGGTTCGTCTGCCCGGCAATGTCGCGAATCAGGCTGAGGATCGATTCGATCGACTGCGCATGGTCGGACAGCGCCGCCGACATCGCCACCGCCTCGATCGCCTGGGCCGACGCGCGCGACGCGACCTCGGCCGATCCCTCGACTTCGCCGCGCGCCTGTTCGATCGCGCGAATCAGGCCAGCGGAGGTTTGCGCCGCCTCGCGCATGGCGATGGCCGACTGTTCCGCGGCCGCCGCGACCTCCGATGCCTTGTCAAGCATTCCGCGAGTCGCGCTTGACGCGCCCTTGGCCTGATCGCGCAGCCGCAGTCCGGTCTGCGACGCATCGTCAAGGTTTCTGGAGATATTCTCCTCGAACTGGGACCCGAGCTCCTGACGACGGGCTTCGGATTCGCGCATCTCGATGCCATGGACCGCCGACCACACCTCTTCGGTCTCGAACATGCTGACAAGCCAGAGACTCCTGATCATGCTACGGCGTTGGCTGATGTCGGCTTTGTCATCACTCAGAGAGAGGATCTCATCCACGAGGTACATTGTCTGCTTGTGCAGGCAATCGGTCATGACATGAGTGGGCACGCCGTTGCGATGGGCGGTGAGTACCGCCTCGCGCGTTATCTTGCGCCATTCCTCATTATCGAAATTCGAAAGCTTCGCGTGCAGGTACTGGCGCGCTGAATCCCGCATATTCGCGCGCGTACTGTCGGAAAACTTCGACCGCAGTCCAGCTGCATCGACATAGTCTTCCACATATTTCGCGGCGATGTCCTCGATCGACGGGCCAAGCAGCTCCAGTATCTTGCGGATGCTCTTCAGGGCCGATCCGCTGCTGTCCAGCTTTTCGATTCGGACTCGCACTGGCAGATTATTGATCATTGCATAACCCCATCGATTGCATCCGGGCGTACGCCACTCTCCTACCCGGCAGAGGTTTACTGCCATGATAGTTAAGTTTGAGTTCCCTGCGGCGGTGGCGGTGAACGGCCTTCGGCGCTCATCGGTCGCCTCCATTGCCTTGGATCGAAGCGTTTGCATGTCGCAAAAGTTGGGCTAAGGGGACCCGGATGGGAACGAAGGGATAAGCCGAAGATGGCGACCACCGGGGGACGACCTCTATCACCGCATCTCACGATCTGGCGCTGGGGACCGCATATGCTGGTCTCCATCCTGCACCGCGCGACCGGTACCGCAATGGCCACGGCCGGCGCGATGGTCCTGGTGTGGTGGCTTTTCGCCGCCGCCAGCGGGCCGGATGCCTATGCCGCTTTCGTCGGTCATGCGACGAGCTGGTACGGCTATGTCGTGCTGATCGGCCTGACGTGGAGCTTTCTGGAGCATCTGTTTTCCGGCATTCGCCACCTCGTCATGGACATTGGCGCGGGATTTGAGCTGGGACGCAACAAGATGTGGGCGATGACGCTGCTGCTCGCCGCGCCGGCCCTGACCGCCGCCATCTGGGCCGCGATCTTCGTGGGAGCCGGATCGTGAAGGGCGGCACGCGCCTCGGGCGCGTTCGCGGTCTCGGTTCGGCCCGGGCCGGCACGCATCATTTCATCCAGCACCGGCTGACCACCGCCGGCAATCTGGTGCTGGTGCCGTGGCTGCTGCTCAGCCTGGTTTTTCTGCCAGGTCTTGACTACGGGTCGGTGACGGGGTGGCTGTCGCAGCCGCTGGTCGCTGTGCCGATGATCCTGATGCTGGTCAGCGTCTTCTACCATCTGCGCCTGGGGCTGCAGATTTTCATCGAAGACTATGTGCATGACGAGGGGGGCAAAATCCTCGCTCTTCTGCTTCTGAATTTCTATGCGATCGCCGGGGCCGCGCTCGGCATCTTCGCGGTTGCCAAGATCGCTTTCACGGGGGGCGCGGGCTGATATGAGCGAAGCCTACAAGATC
>CAZJCT010000089.1:0-10937 GCA_964544675.1 uncultured Sphingobium sp. | reverse complement strand
GCGAGCTGGAGCAGATCGCGCTCAACGATCCCTATTTCGTCGAGAAGAAGCTGTATCCCAACGTCGACTTCTATTCGGGCGTCATCCTGTCGGCGATCGGCTTCCCGACCGAGATGTTCACCGTGCTGTTCGCCCTCGCGCGGACGGTGGGCTGGGTCGCGCAGTGGAACGAAATGATCTCCGATCCAGAGCAGAAGATCGGCCGTCCGCGCCAGCTCTACACCGGCCCGACGCAGCGCGACTACGTCCCCGTCGGTCAGCGCTGATCGAAACCTGACGCTATCGGCAGGGTGAGCGTGAAGCGCGCACCCTGCCCCAGCGCGCTCTCCACAGCGATGTCGCCCGACATGGCGCGGGCAAGCCGCCGCGAGATGTAGAGGCCAAGACCGGTTCCCTCCGGATCGTCGGGGTTCAGCCGCTCGAACCTCTCGAAAATCCGCTCATGATCGGCCGGGTCTATGCCCTGCCCCTGATCGGCGACGACGACGCAGGCAGTTCCCGCCGCCGGATCATCATCGACCCGCACCCACACCTGCCCGCCACTCGGCGAATGCCGGACCGCGTTGCCGATGAGGTTGACCAGAATCTGAAGCACGCGGCGATATTCGGCGATCGCGCCGATCCGCTCGTCCGCCGAGGGCGTGCTCACCGTCACGCCGCGCTCGGCCGCCCTGACCTTCAGCAGCCCCGCCGCACGTCGCGACAGATCGGCCAGATCGACCAGTTCCCGCTCGGCGGTGAAATCCGGTCGCTCGATCGCCTGAAGATCGCCCAGATCGTCGACGAGTGCGAGCAGATGCTTGCCGGCGGCCGCGATGTCGGCGGCATAGGCGGCATATTCGCTCCTGAGCGGCCCCTGCATCTGGCCGCTGATCGTGTTGGCATTGGCGACGATCCGGCCCAGCGGCTGGCGAAGCGCCAGATCGAGCCGCCGGCTGAAGGCGGAGGAATAGGTTTCCTCTCCGAACGCCCGCCACACGGGGGGCGACGAATCGAGTGCCTCGTCGCGCCGGGGAGCCGGCACGGCGTCGTCGAGCAGCGCCTTGCCGCGATAGCCGCTCAACCGCCCGCGCACATCGAACAGCGGCACGCCCGCGAGATGATAGCGAAAGCGGCCGTCCGATCGCAGCGCCACCGGCTGACCGGCGAAGGCGCGGGCCTGTGCCACCGCCGCGAGCAGCGGAAGGGGATCAGCGGACTCGTCGCCAGCGCGCTCCAGGAGCAGGAAATAGCTCGACAAGAGCGTGCCGGGACTGGGCAACACATGCCCTGCATCGCCGTCCCCGGCGGAAGCGGTGACGAAGCGGAGCGTGCGGTCTACCGCCCAGGACCAGCCCGCGCCCCGCATCGCGGCGACAGCGGCCAGGCCGTCATGATCGACCTGATCGAGGGGGGCAGCGGGCGGTGCGGCCTGCGGCAGCAACTGGACCGACACCTCGTCGCCCTCGGGCTTGATGCGCGCCCAGAAGGCGAGGTCGCGCTCGGCAGCAGCGATCGTGACCGGTCGTGCAATCGTCATCCCCATGCGCCGCGCGACACGGACGAGGTGCGCGAGCGCCGGAATGACGAACGGACCGTCGCCGTCGCCGCCTGCCGCGCGCTGGAGCGCCAGAAACTCAGGGTCGGCGGCGGTCAGCCGGCCGTCGGGCGAGATGCGGCCGCGCAGCAGCGGTGCGGACGAGATATTCACCGGCGCGCCCGTTCCAGCCGGAGCCGCCGCGATACCAGCGCCTCCGGCCCATGACGGCGCGCCAGCATGGCCAGTGCCGCGTCGTGGGTGAGCTGGCGATACCCGGCAATCCGCTCGATCAGCAGCCCATCGTCCATCCCGCCGCGCAAGGGGGAGAGCATCGTGAGCAGCGATACGAAGGCGTCATCATCGAATCCGAGCAATCGCGCCAGTGCCGCGCGCTCCCCATCGTCGCCGTCGGTCAGGATCGTGAGCGCGGCATCCATTCCGAGCCGCGCCTTGCGGGCGGCGAGCGCACCGACAAGCAACAGGTTGCGGTCGATCACCGCGCCCCCCGCCAGGTCCGCACTGCGGCCATCGGGAACCAGCCCCGCCGCAAAAGCCGCGCGCGCAAAGGGGCCATGTTGCTCGTCATGGCGCGCGATGATCGCCTCGGTCGCGTTCACGGCAGGACCGATCGCCGCGGCGCTGTCCACCCCGGCGCGTTCGAGCGCATCGAGGAGCAGCGCGGCGGCAACCCAGGCCAGCTCGCAATAGGCCTCGGCAGGCAGGTCGGCGCGCATTGGGCGCGACGCGGCGTGCGGCTCGTGCCAGGGGTCGATCGACAGCGCCAGCGCGGTCAGCGCATCGCCGACCTCGCCTTCCATCACGGCGCCGGCCGGAGCATCGGCCTGCCCGGTCGCCTCGAATACGGATAGCGAAGGGGCGGCTTGGCCCATGCGAAGGACGAGCGCGGCAGCGGCGCGAAGCCGGAAATGCTCCACCAGCGCTGGGGACAGGAGAACCAGCGCATTATCCAGCGCCGTGCGGCAAATGCCCTCGCCCAATGCGTCGAGCGCCTGCTCGACCCGATGGCCGGCAAGCTCGACGCGGATCGCGAGTTCGACCGTGTTGAGGCAGCCTGCGATATGGCTGCGGACCTCGCTCAGCAGCGCGTCGGTCCAGCGAGTCACGCCGATCTGCGCGATCGCGACCAGATCCTCGCCGTGGCGGACCGCCTCGGTCAGCGCACCGGCCGCCAGAATCGTGGCGGCCATGTCGGCATCGGCGCCGCTGCCGGCCAAGGGATCGAACGTCACGGTCATGGCTGACGAGCCTTAACCAGTCAGGGTTAAATTGAACTGAAGCCTGAACTTTCCCGTCCCTCGGCGGCGAGGCGCAGCGACCAGACCAGTCCGCCGAGCGCACCAAGTCCGGCAAGCGCCAGCGCCCCCGCCGGCACCCCCAGCAGCGCGCCCGCAAAGAGCACCGCCACAGCGGACACCGGACCGACCAGCGCCCAGGCCGGCGGGCGGCGTGTTCGCGCCAGCCCCGCCGCAACCGGCACGACCGCAAGCAATCCGGGAACCGCCAGCGCGCCCAGCAGCGCCAGTGGCCCCCCGCCTCCGATTCGCCAGCCGAGCAGGAACAAGGCTGCCCAGATGATGGCGAGCGGCAGCCGATCGGAACGGCGCCTGGTCTCGATCAGCCGCAGGACGCTTTCCACCCGCGCCCCCACGCGCTGGAGCATCAACGCGGCGAAAGCCAGCGCGGCGCCGACCGCAACGCTCCAGAGGGTCATCGAGGCGAACGACAGCGCGGCGCAGCCGATCGCCCCGACGCGCAACTGCTCTGCCCCCAGCCCCCGCCGCGTCGCCACCCGCGCCAGCGCGCCCGCCATGGCCCCGAACAACAGGCCGTCAGTGTCGGTGCCGGCCTTTTCGGCACCGAGCCGCCCGGTCAGAACCCGGTCCGCCTCCGCAGCGCCGGCGAGGTTGCGAGCCAGCGCCACGCTGCCGTCCATGACCATGCCGACATCGCAGGACAGCCTGCCCGCGCCTTCCTGCACCAGCCGCCGGACGATGGTGAGGCACAGGTCCCATTCGCCGAGCATGTCGAGCGTCGACAGCAGCAGGCCACCCGGCGCCAGCGCTGCCCCCGCCCACATGCCGTCTCCATCGATCCGCTCGAAATCGCGCGTCTCCGGTGTGGCTGGCAAGGTCAGGAGCATGGGCGGCTGTTGCCGCGACAGCTCGCGCAACGACTCGGTCGGCAGCACATGCCCCTCGCCGAGCATGAGGATATGGTCCCCGGGCGCGACAAGCCGACCGAGCGCCGGCAGATCGCGCACCAGGCTGACGCGGATGCTATCCCGCTGGAGCCGGTCCACCGCCGCTGCCAGTTCGGGCGACACCGCATCGACCAGCACGGCGCATTCGGTGGCGCCCGCCGCGAACAGCTGGCGCGCCTGATATTCGATGAGCGTCTGGCCGGCGAGCGGGAGCAAGGCCCGAAGCGTCGCCCCACCCGGAGACGCAGGGCGGTCATCGACATGCCCGCGCGCCGATAGAAGGGCGAGCAGCGTCATGCGGAGCGGACAGGCACAATGCGACGGGTGGACATCGCTGTCCTTGCTACCCGCAGCGAACGCCCTTGCAAAGGGTTCGCCGGACAGCGGCACCCGGTGGCGCGCGCTCGGCCCGGATGGGCCTCAGTCGGCTGTCGAGAGCGCCTCGATCTGCTTCTGGAGCCGACGCAGCAGCGCAGGGTCGCCGCGCTCCGAGTCGGTGGCTTCCGCGGCGATGTCGGCCATCTCATCGACGCCGAAGCTGGCGCATAAGCCCTTGAACTTCCATGCGGCCATATGCCACTGCGACAGGGTCGGCGCGGCCTTCAGCGCGGCGAGATGTTCGCGCGCGCTGGCGAGGAATGCGTCACGCAGCTCCTTCACCAGCAACGGGTCATCGCCAAGTGCCGAGACGAGCATGGAGTCGAGCTGGGTGTTCTGGTACGCCATGGGAAAGATGGTCGCATACAGCCCGTTAACGAAAGGTTACGCGCCGGACCTGAGGGTCTGGCGAGCAGGGCAGGACCAGTATCGGCAAGGGGACGCCGCATGACGCAACATAATCGTCTGACGACCGGCGGGCCCGGCAGCTTCACCGGCATTGGCGACCAGGGCGGTGAATGGGTGGAAAGCTGGTCGGCACGCATGCCAACGCCCCAGGGGGCCGCGCCGGTGCCCGAAACGGATGAATCGACGCTGTCCGCGCCCGAGCCGGAGGATATGGCGGGCTGGGATCCCTCCGACGCCGAATCCCCTGCACCGGCCCGTCGGCGCGCCCGTATCGTGCTGATCGCGATGGCCGTGGTGATCGCACTGGCCTGGGCCGGATTCGTCGCATGGCTTGCCTCGTCAGCGACCGATCCCGCAGACGTGGTGCCGGTGATGGCGACTCTCGCCGCCGGGGTGATTCCCATCCTGCTGATCGTCCTTCTTGCGGCCCTGCTGATATCCTCGTTGCGCAACCCGTCCGAAGAGGCTCTCGAACGCTACGCCGCGCTCACCGGACGTTCGACCGACGCGCTCAAGCTGCTTGCCGAGGGCCGCAACGCGCTCGAAGCCAGCTACCGGCTGGTCGAGAGCAGGAGCGACGCGCTGGCAAGCACGACCGACCAGCAGGCCCGTGCCCTTCAACAGGCATGCGAAGCGCTCGAACAGGGCAGCCAGCGCGTGGCCGAGTCGCTGTCCGACTCGATGGCGCGGGTGGAAAGCGGCGCGCAGCTGCTCCAGGCTCTCGAAGCGGCAGCACCCCGCCTGAAGGCGCGGGTGGAGGAGATCCGCGGCACCATCGCCCGATGCGGCATGGAAATGGCGCAGGCGGGGGAGCAGGCGGGTACGATGCTCGCCAACCATGCGCAGGCGACCGCCACCCTTGCGGAGACGATCGAGGGCGTCCGCAGCGCATCCGCCGACGCCGGCGAGGAGCTGGTGGCGATGGCGGCCGCATCCTCGGCGCGAATCGACCTCGTCCTCGAACGCGCGCGCAGCGGGCTTGGCGAGGTCCATGAGCAGATCGAGACACATAACGGCTCGGTCGACGCGCTCGTCAGCCGCGTCCGCACCAGCCTGGCCGAACTGGCCAGTGACGCGGTAACAAACGCCGACAGCCACCTTGGCCGACTGAACGACGGCATCAGCGCAATTGACGAGCGGATCAGGTCGCAGGCCGAAGAGCATATGCGCCTGATCGCCGCGTTGCAGGACAGCATCGACTCGCTGGATCAGCGCCTGACCGGGCTCGACAGCCGCGGCGGGCAGGTCGCCGGGGCGCTGGACGACCGGCTGAACGGCCTCTCCAAACAGACACAGGCGCTGGACGAAGCCATGGCGCAGAGCGGCGAGTCGGCGGAGCGGATGAAGGATCGGTCGGAGGCGATGCTGCTGGCGCTCGATTCCAATCTGCGCGAGCTTGACGAAAGCCTGCCGGCGGCGCTCGACCGCGCGGACGAACGGATCCGCCAGACACGCGAGAGCATGGCCGAGGCACTGGCATCCGGCGACCGCATCGTGGCGGCGGCGGACGGCGTGGTCGAACGGCTGGAACAGGCGCATGCGGCGTCCGACTCTCAGGCAGCAACGCTCGCCGGTCACAATGCCGAAGCCGGCCAGGCACTCGCCGCACAGCGCGAGACGATTGCGGCGATGCAGGCGGATCTCGAGGAAACCCGGCGACTGTTCGCGACGCTTCGCGATGACAGCGGTCCCCGGCTGCTCGACATGCTGCAGTCGGTTCGCGCATCGACCGGCGCGCTGGCGGAAGATGCGCGCCTGAGCCTGGCCGCCGTGATCGAGGATGCCGGTACCCAGCTTGGCGAGGCGGGACGGGGCGCCCTCGACGGTTCGATCCAGGCGCAGGTGAGCGAGCAGCTCTCACGCCTCTCGGAGCTTGCCGACAATGCGGTGAAAGCGACCCACCGCGCGACCGACCATCTGCTGCGCCAGATGCTCGCGCTGACCGACAGCGCGGCCGAGATGGAGCGGCGGATCGCCAGCGCCACCCGCACCGAGGAGACACAGGAACGCGACTTCATCGCGCGCAGGTCGGCGGCGATCATCGCCTCGCTCCAGGACAATGCCATCGACATCGCCAAATGGCTGGACCGGGACATCGGCGACAAGGAGTGGGCGGCCTATCTGAACGGCGACAAATCGCTGTTCAGCCGCCGCGCGGTCAAGCTGCTGGGAAGCGGCCAGGCGCATGCGCTTCAGGCGCACTATCGCGAGGACCCGGAATTCGCGGAGCAGGTCAGCCGTTACATCGACGGGTTCGAATCGCTGATCCGCGACGTACTGGCCGCGCGCGACGGGCATAGCCTGGCGATTGCCCTGCTCTCCTCCGACGTCGGCAAGCTCTATGTGGGGCTCGCGCAGGCGACGGAGCGGCTTCGGGTCGCCTGACCTGTAAGGATCGAGCCATATCCGTTCGTGTCGAGCGTAGTCGAGACACGCCGCGCCACGTGTCTCGACTTCGCTCGACACGAACGGATGGACGGTCAACGCGAGGGACACGCCCTACTCGAGCGGCGGCGCTCCCAGCCAGTTCAGGAGGCCACCAAAGGACGTGCGGCTGATCCAGCCCTGCTGGTAGTTGAGGTAGAACAGCCCCGTCAGGACCAGGGCTACCATCGCCGTCTTGAGCGCCGTCCACCAGAAGCGGAAATGATGCGGGGCGCTTTCCGCCTGACCGCGCACCTTCTCCACCCCCGCCTCGTCCGCCGTCCGCACGCCGAAGGGCAGCACGAGAAACAGGCTAAGGAAGAAGAAGAGAAAGTAGATGGCGAGGAGCGACGCGAACGGCATGGCGGAGATATAGGCCTTCAGACGCCGAGGACCAGAACGTCGACGACAGG
The DNA here is from genome assembly GCA_964544675.1 of uncultured Sphingobium sp. Taxonomy (GTDB): domain Bacteria; phylum Pseudomonadota; class Alphaproteobacteria; order Sphingomonadales; family Sphingomonadaceae; genus Sphingobium. The sequence continues at coordinate 3,574 of CAZJCT010000089.1, read as the reverse complement.
TTTCTTGCCCGTCCATTCGGTCGCGACGCGGCGGACACCGAGGCGAACCGCTTCCCGGACGGCCTCGACATTGCGGGTGCGCGCCTTGGTCGCCGCGTGCCGCGCCGCATCCACGGCTTCATCGATGAAGGCGAGCCGATCCTCCTCGACGGGGACGCCCTGAATCCGGACCTCCGGGTCGCCCGTCAGCGCGCCGCTGGCCGTCAGCGCGACAGCCACGCTGATATGGCCGTTGAGCGCGAGCTTGCGCCGCTCGTTGATCGTGCCGCCATCGGCGGGAAGGATCACGTCGCCATCGACGACCAGCCGCCCGGTCGCCTCCTGGCCCAGCTTCACCGGACCGTTGGGAGCGAGGCGGACGATGTCGCCGTTGCGCTGGACGATCGTTGACGGAATCCCCAGCGAATCGCCGAGCCGCGCCTGCTCCATCATGTGCCGCATCTCGCCATGCACGGGCACCAGCATTTGCGGCCGCAGCCAGCCGTACATCCGCTCCAGCTCGGGCCGCCCGGGATGGCCGGAGACATGAACCGCCGACTGCCGTTCGGTGATCAGCGTGACCCCCTTGGCGGCGAGCGCGTTCTGGACGCGGCCGATCGCCAGTTCGTTGCCGGGAATCTCCTTCGACGAGAAGATCACCGTATCGCCCGCCGACAGCTTGATCGGGTGGCTGTCGCCCGCGATCCGCGCCAGCGCGGCGCGCGCCTCGCCCTGACCACCGGTCGCGATGATCATCACCTTGGACGGCGGCAGCGTCATGATCGCGTCGAAGTCGACCGTGGGCGGGAAGTCGGCGAGATAGCCGGCTTCCTTCGCGGTGCCGATGATCCGGTCGAGCGACCGGCCCGCAACGCACAGCGTGCGGCCCGTCTGCTGGGCCACGTCGCCCATCGTCTTGAGCCGCGCGGCATTGGACGCAAAGGTCGTGATGAGGACGCGGCCCTTGACGGCCGACACCTCCTTGATCAGCGCCTCGCGCACGACGCCTTCCGATCCGCTGGCGCGGGCATTGAAGACGTTGGTGCTGTCGCACACCAGTGCGAGCACGCCCTCGTCGCCGATCGCGGTCAGTTCGGCCGCCGTCGCGGGGACGCCGAGCTGCGGATCGTCGTCCAGCTTCCAGTCGCCGGTATGAAAAATGCGGCCATAAGGCGTCTCGATGACCAGCGCGTTGCCCTCCGGAATGGAGTGCGCGAGCGGGACATAGCGGAAGCCGAAGGGACCGAGGGCGAAGGGCGCCTCCTCGCGAATGACGTGAAGCTTCACCCGGTCGGCGACACCTTCCTCGACCAGCTTGGCGCGGATCAGGCCCGCGGTGAACGGCGTCGCATAAAGCGGCACTCCCAGATCGGCTGCGAGGAAGGGGATCGCGCCGATATGATCCTCATGGCCGTGGGTGAGCACGATGCCGAGCAGGTCGTCGCGCCGCTCCTCTATGAAGCGCGTGTCGGGCAGCACCAGGTCGATGCCGGGATAGCCGGGGTCGCCAAAGGTCACGCCCAGGTCGACCATGACCCACTTGCCCTGGCAGCCGTAAAGGTTGAGGTTCATGCCGATTTCGCCCGAGCCGCCAAGGGCCAGGAAGATCAGTTCATTGCCGGGCGTCATGCGCGGGCGGTACTCCGTTGGTAAAGCAGGGACAGGCCCCTGATGGTCAGGTCGGGTTCGATGGCGTCAAAGACGCTGGTGTGCGCGTCGAAGAGGATCGACAAACCGCCGGTCGCGATCACCTTTGTCGGGCGGCCGATTTCGGCGCGCATCCGGGCGATCAGCCCCTCCATCATCGCGACATAGCCCCAGAAGACGCCGATCTGCATCTGGTCCTCCGTGGTGCGGCCGATCACGCTGCGGCTGGCGGGCGCCTCGATGGCGATGCGCGGCAACTTCGCCGCCGCGCTGACCAACGCGTCAAGCGACAGGTTGATCCCGGCGGCAATGATGCCGCCCTTGTACGATCCCTGATAGTCCACCACGTCAAAGGTCGTCGCGGTGCCGAAGTCGACGACGATCAGGTCGCCGGGGTGAGCGGCATGCGCGGCGATGGCGTTGACCGCGCGGTCGGCGCCGACCGTGTGCGGCTCGGGCACGTCGAGCGTGATGCCCCACTCGACCGGTGCCTCGCCGGCGACCAGCGCCTCCACGCCGAAATATTTGGACGCCAGCACCTTCAGATTGTGGAGCGCGCGGGGAACCACTGTCGCCACGATCACCGCATCGACATCCTTGATGGTACGGCCTTCCAGCATCAGCAACTGGTTGAGCCAGACCGCATATTCGTCGGCCGTCCGGCGCGGATCGGTCGCAATCCGCCAGCGCGCGACGATCTCGCCACCGTCGAGGAGCGCGAAAACGATATTGGTGTTGCCGGCATCGATGGCGAGAAGCATGCGCTGTCCCTTACAGCATGAAGACGTCGCCGGCATGCATGACATGCCGCCGTCCGTCCGCCAAGGCGATGATCAGGCCTCCGTCGGCGCTCAGCCCCTCAAACGCGCCGCTGCGCAGGCTGCCGTCAGGCTCGTGGACCTCGATCGGGGTTCCGGCTGGATGCGCGCGGCGGGTCCATTCCACGATGACCGGAGCGAGCCCGGCCGCGCGCCATTCGGCCAGCCGCCGCGCGAAGGCCGAAGCGAGGCTGTCCCACAGCGTGTCGAGCGCCGGAGCCGGGCCGAGCGCCGCCAGACAGGTGATCGCGCGACCGGCTATGTCCGGCGCATGCGCGACGTTGATGCCGAAACCGACAGCCACCGCATCGCCGCGCCGTTCGAGAAGAATGCCGCACAGCTTGGCGCCATTGGCCATGATGTCATTGGGCCATTTGATGAGCAGCGATGCGCCCGGCGCGTAACCGGCCAGCGCCTCGTGCGCCGCCAGCCCCGCCACCAGTGCGAGCCCCGATGCGGGAGGATCGGCGGGGGTCAGCCTGACCAGTCCCGAACACAGGAGATTGCCCGCCGCGCTCTCCCAGGCGCGACCGCTCCGCCCCCGGCCCGCGTTCTGGCGATCGGCGCGAAGCCATGTGCCCTCGGGAACGCCCTCGCTCGCCAGTCCCAGCAGATCGCTGTTGGTCGACCCCGTCTCGGCGACCGTGATCAGGCGATGGCTCAGAACAGCGCCGCCGCCGCCGCCGCACTCGTCCGATCGAGCAGGGGGTTGAAGACATAGCCGATCAGGATGACGAATGCCGTCACCGCCATGACCGCATATTCAACACCGCCGCGCGCCCGCCCATAGGGCGCCGCCGGCTCGTCGAAATACATCGTCTTGACGATCCTGAGATAATAATAGGCACCGATCACCGAGGCCGCGATGCCGAACGCCGCGAGCGCGGTCAGGTCCGCGCCGACGGCCGCGTCGAACACCAGGAACTTGGCCCAGAAGCCGAACAGCGGCGGAATGCCCGCAAGGCTGAACATGAAGATCGCGAGCGCGGCGGCCAGGCCGGGCCGGCTCTGCGACAGGCCCGACAGGCTGGCGATCGTCTCGACCGGCTGGTCATTCTCGTCGCGCATCTGGAGAACGCAGGCGAAGCTGCCGATGGTCATCACCACATAGATGGCGAGATAGCTCATCA
>CAZJCT010000088.1:0-10942 GCA_964544675.1 uncultured Sphingobium sp. | reverse complement strand
CGGTCTTGCCGGTCTGGCGGTCGCCGATGATCAGCTCGCGCTGGCCACGGCCGATCGGCACCAGCGCGTCGATCGCCTTGAGGCCGGTCTGAACCGGTTCATGCACCGACTTGCGGGGGATGATGCCCGGCGCCTTGGTCTCGACACGGCGACGCTCGGTATATTCGATCGGGCCCTTGCCGTCGATCGGGTTGCCGAGGCCGTCGACCACGCGGCCCAGCAGGCCCTTGCCGACGGGCACGTCGACGATGGTGCCGGTGCGCTTGACGGTGTCGCCTTCGCCGATCTCGGCGTCGGAGCCGAAGATCACGACGCCGACATTATCGGCCTCCAGGTTGAGCGCCATGCCCTGCACGCCGTTGGCGAAGGACACCATTTCGCCCGCCTGAACCTTGTCGAGGCCGTGGATGCGCGCGATGCCGTCGCCGACGGTCAGCACGGTGCCGACTTCGCTGACCTGCGCCTCGGTGCCGAAGCTGGCGATCTGGTCCTTGATGACCTTCGAAATTTCTGCGGCGTTGATGTCCATGATGTGAGCCTTTTAGCCTTTCATCGCCTGGGCGAGGGTATTGAGACGGGTACGGATGGAGCTGTCGATCATCTGGCTGCCGATCTTGACGACCAGCCCGCCCATGATCGCGGGGTCGACGGCGACGTCGAGGGCGACGTCGCGGCCCATGCGCTGGCGGAGCTGCTGCGCCAGGGCGGCGCGCTGATCGTCGGACAGCGGATAGGCGGTGGTGACTTCGGCGCGGGTCTCACCCTTGTGGGCGGACACCAGCATGTTGAACGCGCGGATCATGCCGGTGAGCGCGCCGAGGCGGCGGTTGGCCGCGAGGACGCCGAGAAACTTGGTGGCCAGTTCGCCCAGGTCGAGCGACTGCGCGATCGCGGCGACGGCGCGCGCCGCGTCGCGGCGATCGACCAGCGGGCTCGTCAGAAGGTCGCGGAACGCGGGCACGTCCCGATAGCTCTGCTGCACCTTGGCGAGGTCGTCGCGCACCGAGTCGATCTGCCCGGCATCGCGCGCGAGTTCGAACAGGGCGAGCGCATAGCGCCCCGCCAGGCTAGCCTGAATACCGCCGGAAATCTCCACGCGCCCCGTTGCCTCCGCAAATCCTATGAAGCCATGATTGAGGTGGCACAGCGTAGCGGCCGCCCATGACGTGCGCGCCCGTTAGCAGGGGAGGAATGGACTTGCAAGTTGACGGCCGACATGGGCTGTCTCGCTACGCGACGCGCACGCCCGCTGTAGAAAGCGTCTAGGAATTGCCGGCTGCTTTGCTAAGGGTTGCGACGGGATCGGGTCGCACTTTGGGGGCGCGCGAGATCGGCGGGCAATGCCGACAGTGCGACGTACGGCTTTTGGGGGGCTTGGAACGGCGTGTCAGACCGATATCGCATCGCCATCGTGGGGTCGGGCCCTGCGGGCCTGTCTGCGGCCGCTCGCGCGGCGCAGCTCGGCCTTTCGCACGTTCTGCTCGAAAAGACCGACCATCTGTCGGACACGATCTTCAAATATCAGAAGGGCAAGCACGTCATGGCCACGCCGAGCCAGCTCGTGCTGCGCTCGGACTGCGATTTCGACGCCGGCAAGCGCGAGGCGATTCTCGACATCTGGAACCGCCAGGCGGCGGAGTACGGGGTCAATGTCGCCTATAACAGCGAGGTCAAGGCGATCGAGGGAGAGAAGGGCGCGTTCCGCCTGACCCTCGCCAACAAGCAGGTGGTGGAGGCCGACAACGTCATCATGGCGATCGGCACCCAGGGCAACCCGAACACGCTGCGCGCGCCGGGCGCGGGCAAGTTCGCGGCGCCGATCATCCAGTATCAGCTCGACGATCCCGGCGAATATGTCGACGAACATATCACCGTGATCGGATCGGGCGACGCGGGAATCGAGAACGCGCTGGGCCTCGCCGCCGACGCGGCGCAGGGCAATGTCGTCACGATCCTCAATCGTGGTGCCGATTTCGCGCGCGCCAAGGGCGCCAACGTCAAGCTGCTGATGGAGGCGCGCGACCAGGGCCGGATCCGCGTCATGACCGAGACATCGCCCGCGGAAGTGCGCGAGGGCGAACTGCTTCTCGACACGCGCGACGGGCAGGAGGCGATTCGCTGCGACCGCATCATCGCGCGCATGGGATCGGCCGCGCCGCGCGAGTTCATCGAAAGCTGCTGCGCACGGTTCGAGGAAAAGGAAGTCACCGGCCGCGACGGCAAGACCAGCCTTCGCAAGGTGATCGTGCCCGGCACCGGCGTGGAGTTCACCAGCGCCGACCGCGAGGCGTTCCCGCGCCTGTCGCCCCAGTTCGAAAGCGCGGTGCCCGGCATCTTCGTGATCGGCGCGCTGGCGGGCTATCCGCTCATCAAGCACTGCATGAACCAGGGCTATGACGTCGTCGAGTTCATCAACGGCAACACCAGCCTGAAGCCCGCCGACGAGCCGATCCTCGAAGCCAAGTTCAAGGCGCTGCCCGGCAACCGCTCGGTCGACGAATGGCTGGAAACGCTGCGCGCCAACGTCACCATCCTCAACGACCTGTCGCCGCTCCAGATGCGCGAGTTCATGCTCGACAGCGAGGCGCGCTTCTACCGCAAGGGCGACGTGGTGTTCGAGCGCGATGCGCCCGGATCGTCGCTGTTCGCCATCGCCACCGGGGGCGCGCTCGTCGAGGTGAATCCCACCGATCCGTCGATCACCGTGCCGGTGCCGCAAGGGTCGATCTTCGGCGAGGTCGGCCTGATTTCCGGCCGGCGTCGCGGCGCCACGATTCGCGCCGCCGAGGATGCGGTGATGGTCGAGGTGTCGCGCACCGCCGCGCTCAAGCTGCAGGCGCAGGTGCCCGCCGCCAAGCGCGCGATCACGCGGATCTCGGTCGAGCGCCAGCTTCTCCAGCTGTTCGGATCGGGCCTGACTCCCGCCGACCTGACCGAAGTTCTCGACACCGCCGAGGTTCAGTCGGTGCGCGCCGGGCAGGCGATCATCACCGAAGGCGACGAGGGCGAGGACATCTTCGTCATCCGCGTGGGCTCGATGATCGTCGAGAAGAATATCGGCGGCAAGCCGGTCTTCCTCTCCTATCTCCCCGCCGGTTCCTATGTCGGCGAAATGGGCCTGATCGCGGGTGGCAAGCGCACCGCGACCGTCCGCGCGGCAATCCGGTCGGAGGTCATCAAGCTTCACGGCGAGGCATTCCGCCGCGTCATGGAGAAAAAGCCCGCGCTGCTCGAACGCGCCAAGACCGACATGGCGGCGCGGCAAAAGGTCAACAGCTTCATCGAAAGCCGCAAGGCCGACTTCTCAGGCGCGGTCGACATGTATTCGGAAACCGCGCAGTTCCTGGTCGATAACGGCATCGGCGAAGCGACCGACGTGCTGCTGATCGACGAAAATCTGTGCGTTGGCTGCGACAATTGCGAAAAGGCGTGCGCCGACAGCCATGAGGGGCTGAGCCGTCTCGACCGCGAGGCGGGCAAGACCTACGCCCACCTGCACGTGCCGACGAGCTGCCGCCATTGCGAGCATCCGCATTGCATGGCCGATTGCCCGCCCAACGCGATCCATCGCGGTCCCGATGGTGAGGTGAAGATCAACGACAGTTGCATCGGCTGCGGCAACTGCCAGCGCAACTGCCCCTATGGCGTGATCCGCATGGACAGCGTGCCGCCGAAAAAGCCGGGGCTGCTGAGCTGGATGTTCTTCGGCGCGGGACCGGGGCCGGGCGAGCCGTCGAAGAAATGGCGCTACAAGCATGCCGAGCCCGGCGTGGAAAAGGCCAAGAAGGCGATCAAGTGCGACATGTGTTCGGGGATCGAGGGTGGACCGGCCTGCGTCCGCGCCTGCCCGACGGGCGCCGCGATCCGCGTGGCGCCGGAGAATTTCCTGTCGGTCACCCGACTCGAAAGGGAGGAGAGCTGACATGGCTTCGGGGGGGGCAGCAGCATCGGCGATGAAGGGGCAGCGGGCGGACCGGCGCGAACGGCAGTCGCAGCTCCATGAGGGGTTCCTGGCGCACAGGAACTTCCGCTGGCTCAAGATCGCGCTGGCGATCAGTATCTTCACGATCCTCAGCTACGCGCTGATCGACATCACGCCGCGCCACAATGGCGGAAGCTGGTATGGCTACATTTTGGGGACGGTCGGCGCGCTGCTGATCCTGTGGCTGACCGCGCTCGGCGTTCGCAAGCGGGCGATGACGGCCGGCCGCTGGTCGCTCAAGGCATGGACCAGTGCGCATGTCTATCTGGGCCTAGCGCTGATCGTGATCGGCACGCTCCACACCGGCTTCCAGTTCGGGTGGAACGTCCACACGCTGGCCTACACGCTGATGATGCTGGTCATCCTGTCGGGGATTTTCGGCATCTCGGTCTATGCGGCGCTTCCCGCCTCGCTCAGCAGCAACCGCGACGAGATGACCGAATCGCAGATGCTGGAGGCATTGCGGGCGCTCGACCGGCAGCTTCACGACGCTGCCCAGCCGCTGAGCCACGACATGGCGCAGGTCGTGCAGAATTCGCTGACGCAGGACGCCTTCGGCGGCAGCGTCTGGAACCGGCTGACCGGCAATTATCCGCGCTGCGCAACGGCATCGGCGTTGCGGCGCGTGCGGCAGGTAACGGGGCCGAAGGCGGACCTCGGCAACGACCCGCTGGAAAAGGTCGACACGTTGCTGGAGCGCAAGCAGGCGATGCTGGGGCGCCTCAGACGCCACCTGCGAATCCGGGCAATGCTGGAAATCTGGCTGTATCTGCATGTGCCGGCAACCGTGGCGCTGATCGCGGCGCTGACCGCGCACGTCGTCAGCGTCTTCTTCTACTGGTGAGGGCGTAGGCGATGGCATTTCTGATCCGAACAGTCGCGCTGACCGCCGATGGACGAGAGATCGTCCGCGACAAGCGAATCGAAAAGGCGCAGATCAGCATCGGTCGCGCGGCGGAGCGCGACATCCACCTCACCGACTTGGCGGTCGAGCCCGATCATGCCCGGATCGAGAAGATCGACGACCGCCGCATCGTCGTGCGGTCGGTCGGCACGCTCGGCTTTGCGGTCGATGGCCGCACCAGCCAGAAGGCGGAAATCGACTCGGCGGTCGGCGCCGAACTGCGCTTTGGTGGCCACCGCATCAGGATCAACCGCGAAGGCGACGCGATCTGCCTGACGGTCACGCGCGAAGAGGCGGTGTCCGACGCGTCGGAAGACAAGGACGAGGCGGCGATCTTCTCGCTCTCGTCCAAGATGCCGAGCAAGCGGACGGTGGCCTGGGTCTTCTCGCTCGCGGTGCTGGCGATCTTCCTCGCGGTGCCGATCATCAGCTTCGCGATGCGGCCCGACAAGGACAATCGCAAGATCGACGAGGTGGTTCTCGACAGCACCTGGTCGGCGGGCGCGCTCAGCAGCGCGCACCACGGCCTTGAGGAAAATTGCGAGGCCTGCCACGTCGATGCCTTCGTCTCGGTGCGGGACGAAACGTGCAAGAGCTGCCATGACGACGCGCACGACCATGCACCCGCCGCGCGGCTGGCGGTGGCGCGCGGCGATCCGGGGCTGGGCGGGCGCTTCCTCCAGACGGTCGCGCACAGCTTCGGCAAGGAAGATCCGGGCGCCTGCGTCGATTGCCACTCCGAACATGAGGGCGGCGGCAAGATGGCGGCGACCGCGCAGCAATTCTGCGCCGACTGCCATGCCGACCTCGACACGCGGCTGACCGACACCAAACTCGGCAATGCCGACGATTTCGGCAAGAACCACCCGCAGTTCCAGCCGCTGGTCGCGGTACGGCCCGGATCGTTCGACGGGACCAAGCCGGTCTTCCAGCGGGTCTCGCTGGATCGCAATCCCAAGGATCAGTCGGGCCTCAAGTTCCCGCACGACATGCACCTGTCGCGCACCAACGGGGTTGCGCGCATGGCGCAGCGGCTGGGGGCGGAGCAGGGCTACGGGCAGGCGCTGGTGTGCAAGGACTGCCATACGCCGACTGCCGATGGCGTCCGGTTCCTGCCGGTGGACATGGAGAAGGATTGCCAGTCCTGTCACAGCCTTGCATTCGACAATGCGGGCGGTGTCGTCAGGACGCTGCGCCATGGCGAGCCCGATCAGGTCGTGGCCGACCTGTCGGCTTTCTATCGCGGGACCAGTCCGGTCGTGCCGCTCGAGCTTGGCGGCAATGCGCGGCGGCGCCCCGGCCAATATGCGCAGGGGCAGGTTTACAGCATCTATTTCGGCGAGACGCGGGTACGCCCCGCGCGGGCCGAGCAGGCAATCCGCCAGGTCTTCTCCAAGGATGGCGCGTGCGGCGAGTGCCACACCGTCTTCGCCCCGGGCGCGAACGGTGCCTCGGGTTGGGAGGTGATGCCCGTCCACCAGACCGCGCGCTACATGCAGAAGGGCTGGTTCAGCCACGACGCGCACAAGCAGGAGAAGTGCGAATCCTGCCACGCCGCCGGCAAGTCGGCGTCGTCGAGCGATCTGCTGCTGCCCGACCTGGCGTCGTGCCGCGACTGCCATGGCGGCGAGGGTTCGAAGGCCGAGGTCGCGACGGGCTGTGCGCTATGTCACAACTATCATGCCGATGATGGCGCACCGTGGTTCGTGCAGCAGCGAGTCGCGCAGGCACGGTCGGGGGGGAAGGCCGCACGGCCCTGAGCGGATGCGCGGCAGTGCAGCCGCAGTCCGCCATGGCGGGCAGAATATAACGAGGAGTCGCCCGGGTGCTGATCGCACAAGTCACTGACATCCATTTGGGATTCGAGCCGGACAACCCGGCCGAATTCAACCGCAAACGCCTCGACCAGGTGATCAACCACCTGAACAACGGCGTGAACCGGCCCGACATCCTGCTGGCCACGGGCGACCTTGTCGACCGGGGCGACCTCGACAGCTATCGCCGGCTGAAATCGGCGATGAGCCTCGCGCCATGCCGGGTGCTCTATGCGATGGGCAATCACGACGCGCGCGAGGCATTCCTGTCGGTGTTTCCCGACACGCCGACCGCCGACGGCTTCGTGCAATATGTCGTCGATCTTCCCTCGCGCCGCATCATCGTCGTCGATACGCTGGAGGAGGGGCGCCATGGCGGCGCCTTCTGCGAGCGCCGCGCGGCATGGCTGAGCGCGCGGCTGTCCGAAGCGCCCGACACGCCGACCGTCATCGTGATGCATCATCCGCCGGTCGAGGTCGGCATCGACTGGATGAACACGCATCCCGACGAGCCATGGGTGAAGCGATTCGCCGATGCCATCGCCGGCCATTATCAGGTGAAGGCGCTGCTCTGCGGCCATCTCCACCGCCCGATCTCGGCGCCATGGAAGGGCGTGACGGTGTCGATCTGCGCATCGAGCGCGCCGCAGGTATCGCTGGATCTGCGGCCGATCGACCCAGACCGGCCGGACAATCGCCCGATGATCATCGCCGACGCCCCGTCCTACGCGCTCCATCGCTGGGGCGACCACGGGCTGGTCAGCCATTTCGACACGGTGGGTGAGCAGGTGATGCTGGCGAAATATGACGCGGGGCTGCAGCCGCTCGTTCGCAGCCTGATCGCCGAGCGGCCCGCCTAAGCGCACTTCAACTCAGCCATTCCCGCTTTCGCGGGAATGGTGCAGGGGAGGTTCGCTAGGAGGGCGACGCAGATCGGGAGCCTCATTCCTCCCTCAGATCATCCTCGTTGTCGCCTTCATCCTCCAGCGACCGTCCGTCCTCTTCCCGATATTTGTCCTCGAACCGGCCGAGCTCGTCCTCCTCATCGTCCATTTCGGGTTCGCCGGAGAAGGCGCCGGTGTCGATCCTGCCGCTGCGGACCATTCCGTCCATCGTCTCGACGAGGTCGGGCGTGTCCTGAGGAGCAACTAGCCCCCGATCGGCATGGCCGCCGCGCTCGCTCTCCTCCGACAGATCAGTGGATGCGCGCAGCGAATCGGCGGTGACGTCCTGCGCCTGATCGGGCTCGCGCTGTTCGGCGTTGGCTTCGTCCTCGCGATCGACAGGTCGGGGTGGTGAGCGGTCCATGCGCGGTCTCCTCGGTTGAGCTTTGGCCGATCAACCGATCGCTGCGGTGTCCGGTTCCGCGTCGGGCGCGAGCGCGCGCGCCAGCGCCGCATCGTCGAGAGCGCCTTCCCAGCGGGCAATCACCAGCGTCGCGACGGCGTTGCCGATGAAGTTCACGATGCTGCGGCACTCGCTCATGAACCGGTCGATGCCCAGGATCAGCGCCATGCCGGCGACGGGCACCGACGGCACCACGCTCAGCGTCGCGGCCAAAGTGATGAAGCCCGCGCCGGTCACACCGGCGGCGCCCTTGCTGCTGATCATCGCGACGCCCAGCAGCGCGAGCTGCTCGCCGAGGCTGAGGTCGATTCCCAGCGCCTGCGCGATGAACAGCGCCGCCAGCGTCATGTAGATATTGGTGCCGTCGAGATTGAAGCTGTAGCCCAGCGGGACCACGAGACCGACGACTCCCGGTTCGCATCCGGCCCGCTCCATCTTGGCGATCAGGCTGGGCAGTGCCGATTCGGAGGACGACGTGCCCAGAACGAGCAGCAGTTCCGCGCGCAGATAGCGGAGCAGGCGCCAAAGCGAAAAACGCGCGAGCGCGGCAATCGCGCCCAGCACGACGAGCACGAAGAGCGCCGAGGTGAGATAGAAGGTCGCCACCAGCCCGATCAGGCTCAGCACCGATCCGACGCCATAGGCGCCGATGGTATAGGCCATGGCGGCAAAGGCACCGATCGGCGCGGCGCGCATCACGATCGCGACGATCCGGAACAGCAGGGCGGCGATCTTGTCGAGCGCGTCGATGATGGGCCGCGTGCTGTCGCCGCCGAGCGCCAGCGCCACCCCGGCGAGCACCGCGACCAGCAGCGTCTGGAGGATCGATCCCGACGTCAGCGCGGAAACCAGCGTGTCGGGGATGATCGACAGCAGAAAGCCGGTCAGCGTCGTCTCATGCGCCGCGCTCGCATAGCCGCTGACCGCCGTGGCATCGAGCGACGCCGGGTCGATGCCGAGCGCCGCGCCCGGCCGGACGACGTTCGCCACCACCAGCCCGACGATCAGGGCCAGTGTCGAGACCGACACAAAATACAGCAGCGTGCGCGCCGCGACTCGCCCCAGTTCGCCCAATGCGCGCATATGCGCGATGCCGGAGGCGAGCGTGACGAAGATGACCGGGGCGATCACCATCTTGATGAGCTTGATGAAGGCGTCGGCCAGCGGCTTCATCGCCGCGCCGCTATCGGGCGCCAGCGCCCCGAGCGCGATCCCCGCGGCGATCGCGACCAGCACCTGCAGATAGAGCCGTTGCCACCAGCGTGGGTGAGCGGGGCTGACTGGACCGGTCGGCGGGGCGGGTGCGGCCTGGCTCAAGGCATGTCTCCTTGCCGGCGCCGCCCGGCGTGATTCGGCGCTTCAGTCCGCGTCGATCATGAACAGCGTGGCGTCGCGATATTTGGGGTCCATGCGATCGAACAGCGGACTCGCGTCAAAGGGCGTTTCGGTGACGGCGAGATCGCTGAGTCCCGCCAGGTTGAAGCTGCCGATCTTTTCCTCGCGCGGGGGCTTGCCGTCGCGGCTCTGAGTCACGGCGTCGATGAACAGGGAATCGTTGCGCTGGTAAAGAACGTGCGGCGCGAGCACGACCTCCGCGCGATTATATTGCGCCCGCAAGCACATGCGCAGCGCAATGGCTTCGAATATCGGCTTGTTGTCGTTCATCGGCGCGCCTTTGCCCCGCTTGGGCGCGCGACGCAATCGCTTTCACGCCTGCCCGGCGCGGCGCGTGCGGGCCGGAATGCGGCCGAAACAATGCTCGCGACGCTTGGCGTGGGCGTCGCATTCGGCTAGCGCGCGCCCATGGACATCGCCCATACATTGTCTGGCCTGCTCGTCGGGATCATGGTCGGACTGACCGGTGTCGGCGGCGGCTCGTTGATGGCCCCGATCCTGATTCTGTTGATGGGCGTCGCGCCGGTTACGGCGGTCGGGACTGACCTGTGGTTCGCTGCGATCACCAAGGCGGTGGGGGGCGTCGTCCATCACAAGTTCGGGGAAACCGACTGGCTTGTGGTCCGCCGCCTGGCGATGGGGAGCATCCCCGCCAGCATCGTGACCCTCTACTGGCTCTCCATGGCGGACATGGGGGCCGTCAAGGAGGGGCTGATCATGCAGATGCTGGGCGTCGTGCTGGTGCTGACTGCGCTGGGGACGCTGTCCTGGAACCGCATTCGCTCCGTGGCCCTGGCGGTCGAGACCGACCGGGCGACCCGCTACCGCCAGTTTCAGCCCGCCTTGACGGTTCTCGCAGGCGCGATTCTCGGCGTGCTGGTTTCCATGACGTCGGTGGGGGCGGGGGCGCTGGGCGCGACGATGCTGCTTGCGCTTTATCCGCTGCGCATGGGGCCGGCGCGGCTGGTGGGGACCGACATCGTCCATGCCGTGCCGCTGACGCTGGTCGCGGGCATCGGCCATCTCTGGATGGGCAATGTCAATTTCGGCCTGTTGGGCGGGCTGCTCGTCGGGTCGGTCCCGGGAATTATCATCGGCTCGCTGCTCGCCACGCGGCTGGCCGGGCGGCTCGTGCGACCGGCGCTCGCCGGAGTGCTCGTGCTCGCGGGATTGAAGATGCTCTTCCAGTGACCGCCGCCGCTGGAGGGCGTCAGCGAACGCCGGCCAGTGCCTTCTGCCGCCGCCGCTGAACCGACGAACCCAGGCCGATCGCCTCGCGATATTTGGCGACGGTGCGGCGGGCGATGTCGAAGCCGCGTTCGCGCAGCATTTCCACCAGCGTGTCGTCCGACAGGATGGCGTCCGGCCGTTCGGCTGCGATCAGCGCCCGGATATGGCTCTTCACCGCTTGCGCCGACGCGGCTTCGCCGCCATCGCTCGCCGCGATCCCGCTCGTGAAGAAATATTTCAGCTCGAACACGCCGCGTGGACACTGAAGAT
>CAZJCT010000087.1:0-11122 GCA_964544675.1 uncultured Sphingobium sp. | reverse complement strand
TGACCGGCGCGCCGACCTTCATCGCCATGTCCATGATCTTGCAGATCTTCTGCGCGTGACGTTCGGACAGCGAACCGCCGAAGACCGTGAAGTCCTGGCTGAAGACGAACACCAGTCGACCGTTGATCGTGCCCGATCCGGTCACCACCCCGTCGCCGGGAATATGCTGCTCGTCCATGCCGAAGTCGATGCAGTTATGCTCGACATACATGTCCACTTCCTCGAAGCTGCCCTCGTCGAGCAGTACGTCGAGCCGTTCGCGCGCGGTCAGGCGGCCCTTGGCATGCTGACCGTCGATCCGCCGCTGACCGCCGCCGATACGGGCGGCCGCACGCTTGGCTTCGAGCTTTTCCAATATGGCGAGCTTTGACATGCGAATTGCCGATCCAGTGCCTTTGATGACGAGATCATGCGCTCTTTCAGGGTTTCGATCATAGCGCAAATGCGAATTTGCGGAATTGCGAATGCAGACTTTGCGAATTAAAGCGAAACGATGCCACGCGGTGTTCGTCTCTTCGTCGGGCCTAAGCTCAGACAGCTTCGCATAGACCAGCGGCTGGATCAGAGCGGGATGGCGCGGCTGCTCGGGATTTCCGTCAGCTACCTGTCACAGCTCGAAAATGACGACCGCCCGCTGACCGCCAGCGTCAAGGCGGCCCTGGCGCGCGCCTTCCCGCTCGACTGGTCCTCGTTCGACGACCGGCAGGAGGAACAGCTGCTCGGCGCTTTCAACTGGGCGATGGCGAGTGCCCCGGCGGGATCGCGCCCGGTCGAGGCGGAGCGCGCCGAGCGGCTGCTACTGCAATATCCCGAGTTCGCGGCCCATTATATCGACTTGCACCGGGCATGGCGGCAGGCGCAGGACCATATCGCGATGATGGAGGAGGCGATCGCGAGCAACGCGTCGCCCAACGCGCGCATGCCGTGGGAGCTGGTACGTGACTGGTTCCACGCCGCGGGCAACTACATCCACGCGCTCGATTGCCGGGCAGAGGATTTGAACGAGGCGCTGGGGCTCGGTTCGGGAGATGCCGAACGCCGCCTGGTGCTGGCGCTCGAACACCGCCATGGCTGCGCGACGCAGATGGTCGAGGAACCGGGCGACCTCCAGCGAACCTTCGATCCCGACCGGCGGCTGACGCGAATCAACGCCGCGCAGCCCGCAGAGACGCGAGCCTTCCAGCTTGCGGCGCAGTTGATGCGGCTGGAGGCGGAGGACATCGTGCGCGCGGTCGTCGCCGACGCGCAGCTCGGCCAGAGGGATGCCGACGCGCTGCTGCAGCTCGGTCTCGCCAACTACGGGGCTGGCGCGCTGCTGATGCCCTATCGCCGCTTTCGCGACACCGCGCGCACGTTCCGGCACGACATCGACCGTCTGGCGCGGGCGTTCGGGGTGAGCTTCGAACAGGCCTGCCATCGGCTGTCGACGCTCCAGCGGCCCGGCACGCGCGGCATCCCCTTCTTCTTCTGCCGGATCGACATGGCCGGCAACATCACCAAGCGGCACAGCGCGACACGGCTCCAGTTCGCGCGCTTCGGCGGCGCGTGCCCGCTGTGGGTGGTGCATGAGGCTGTGGCGATCCCCGACCGCATCCAGGTCCAGCTTGGCGAGACGCCCGACGGCGTGCGCTACGTGTCGATGGCGCGGGGGCTGGTGAAGCCGTCGGGCAGCTACGCCCGCGCGCCGCGCCGCTATGCTGTCGCGCTGGGATGCGAGATCGAGCATGCCGCCAACTTCATCTACGCCGATGGGCTGAGGCTGCATGACGAGGCGGCCGCAACCCCGATCGGCACATCCTGCCGCCTCTGCCCACGCGAAGGCTGCGACCAGCGCGCCTTTCCGCCGCTGGGACGATCCATCCGGATCAACCCCGACGACCGGCACGTCGTGCCGTATCGAATAGGCTGAAGCCGGCTGTTTCCTGACGCGCCGTTAACCATCGAACGCAAGGCGCCATAAAGCCGGGCATGCGAAGTTGGGACATGGAGAGATGTCACAACGAGCTGCTGAAGCTGCTGATCGTCGATGATTCATTGACCATCCGCGCGATGCTGGAAGAACTGATCGAGCGCCATTCGCGCGCCAGGATCGTGGCCATGGCTTCGAACGGGGAGGAGGCGATAGAACTCGTCAACCGCCACCTCCCCGACGTGATCCTCCTCGATCTCAAGATGCCGGGCATCGACGGGATCGGATTTCTAGACGCCATCCATGATCATTGGCACGAAATGCACGTCATCGTCGTGTCGTCGGCCGCGAAGAAGGATTCCGATGATTGCCTCGAAGCGCTGGCGCATGGCGCGGAGGCGTGCTTCGACAAGTCGCGGCTGGTGAGCTGCGCGCGCGAACTGGCGATGCTGATCGACGAACTGGCGGGCGAGTCCGTCAATCGCCGGTCGCATCGCGGCGACGCCGTCACCCTGGGCGCGGTGCCACAGATGTCGGGCGAAATGATCGACCAGCTCTGCAGCCCCGCCGCGCCCTGCGGCCTTTGCCTCAGCGCATGAGGACCAGTTCTTCCGCCATGCTGGGGTGAAGCGCGACGGTCGCGTCGAAATCGGCCTTGGTGAGCCCCGCCTTGACCGCGATGGCTGCGGCCTGAAGTATCTCCGGCGAGTCCGGGCCGATCATGTGCAGACCCACGATCTTGCCGCTCTCGCCATCGCAGATGAGCTTGTAGAGCCCGCGCTCGTTGCGCCCCGCGACGATGTTGCGCATCGCCCGGAAATCCGACGAATAGACCCTGACCGACCCCAGGCTGTTGCGCGCCTGTGCCTCGGTCAGGCCGACGCTGGCGATGGGCGGGTTCGAGAACACCGCGCTCGGCACGCAGCGATAGTCGACCGTGTGCGGATTGCCTCCGAACACCGTGTCGGCAAAGGCCTGCCCCTCGCGGATCGCGACCGGGGTAAGCTGGATGCGGTCGGTCACGTCGCCCACCGCGTAGATGCTGGGACAGCTCGTCCGGCTGTGCTCGTCGACCTTGATCGCGCCGCGCTCGTTCAGCGCGACGTCCGCATTCTCCAGGCCAAGGCCGTCGATCTTGGGACGGCGGCCGGTCGCAAAGAGGATGAGATCGCACGCGACGGGAGCGCCACGGTCGCCCAGATGGGCGAGCAGGCTGCCGTCCTCCTGCTTCTCGATCTTCTCGAACGGCGCGTTGAAGCGGAACTGAATCCCCTTTGCGATCGAGATCTGGAGCAGCCGATCGCGGATCTGCTCGTCATAGCCGCGCAGGATCTGGTCGGACCGGTTGACGATCGTCACATGGCTGCCGAACTCATGGAAAATGCCGGCGAATTCGTTGGCGATATAGCCGCCGCCGGCGATCAGCACCCGGCGCGGGATAGACTCGAGATGGAACACCTCGTTCGAGGTAATGCCATGCTCGGCGCCCTCGATCTCGGGAACGACCGGCCAGGCGCCGGTGGCGATCAATATATGCTTGGCGGTAATCTCCTTGCCGCTCGACAGACGCACGCTGTTGGGGCCGGTGATCTCCGCGCGCTCGTGGAAGATGGTGACGTTATGCTTGTCGAGCGTCTCCGTATAGATGCCGTTGAGCCGGTCGACCTCGGCCAGCACGCGGTCACGCAGGCGCGGCCAGTCAAAGCCGCAATCGGGCACGTCCCATCCGAAATTCCGCGCGTCCTTCAGGTCCTCGGCGAAATGTGATCCATAGACGAGCAGCTTCTTGGGCACGCAGCCGCGAATGACGCAGGTTCCGCCGACCCGATGCTCCTCGGCGACGGCCACCCGCGCGCCATGCGCCGACGACACCCGCGCGGCGCGCACGCCACCCGACCCGGCGCCAATCACGAACAGGTCGAAATCGAAATCGCTCATCATTCACATCCTTTGCTGGAGCGGGCGATATGGTCCCGCTCCTCCAATTCGCAATCGGCTTTTCCCGTTCAGAGTGATCGGTCAGCCGAGCGCCAGTTCGATCAACGCCATGGTCGATGGATCGAACCCGTGCGGGCCTTCGCGCTCGATGGTCTTGGCGATCTCCTTGCCCAGTTCGACGCCGAACTGGTCGAAGCTGTTGATCCCCATCAGCACGCCATTGGCAAAGGTGCGGTGCTCGTAGAAGGCGATCAGCGCGCCAAGGCTGTGCGGGGTGAGCGAATCGAGCAGCAGCGTGGTCGACGGACGGTTGCCCGGATAGTTGCGCGCCGGATCCTCCGACGCGCGTCCGCGCATCAGCGCCGCCCCTTGCGCGAAGCAGTTGACGAGCAGCGCGTCGTGATGCGCCGGGTCCTGGCGGTCGCCCTGTTCGGTCACGGCGACAAACTCGACGGGCACCATGTGCGTGCCCTGATGCAGGAGCTGGAACACCGCGTGCTGCGCGTCGGTGCCCACCCCGCCCCAGGTGATCGGCGCGGTCGGCGCCTCTACCGGACTGCCGTCGATCTTCACCGACTTGCCGTTCGATTCCATTTCGAGCTGCTGGAGATAGCTCGGCAACAGGCGCAGCCGCTCATCATAGGCGAACACCGCGCGCGTCTGGCATCCCATGGCGCGGGCGTAGAACTGATCGACGAAGGCGGCGCGAAGTGGCGCGTTTTCCATCGGGGCGGCGGTGCGGAAGTGGCGGTCCATCAGCGCCGCACCCTCCAGAAGCTGCTCGAACCCCTCCCAGCCCAGCGCCAGCGCGGCCGGAAAGCCGATCGATGACCAGAGCGAGTAGCGCCCGCCGACGCTTTCGGAAAAGGGAACGATGCGGGTTTCATCGACGCCCCACTCGACCGCCTTATCGGGGCTGGCGGTCAGCGCAACCACGCGGCCATAGGGGTCGTCCACGCCCGATGTGGTCAGCCAGGCCAGCGCGCTGGCGGCGTTGAGCATCGTCTCGCTGGTGGTGAAGGTCTTGGACGCGACCGCGATCAGCGTCCGTTCGGGATCGAAGCGGGCGATGGCCTGCTCCAGCGCGGCGCCGTCAACGTTCGAGACGACGGCCACCTCGTAGCGATCGCTGTGCCGGGCGAGCGCATCGACCAGCAGGTCCGGCCCCAGCGCCGAGCCGCCGATGCCGATGTGGAGGACATGGCGGATATCCCCCATCGCTCCAGCCTCGATCGCATCGACCAGGGTTCGCATGCGACGTCCGAAGTCGCGTGCCTCCGCCACCGATTCGGCACGCCCCTCGCCGCGAAGCGCGCTGTGCTCAACCGCGCGCCCCTCGGTGCGGTTGATCGGCTCGCCCGCGAACATCGCCGCGCGCATGCCGCCGAAGTCCATCGCATCGGCGAGCGCGAGGAACTGGTCGAGAAGCGCGTTGTCCAGATGGGTCTTGGACATGTCGATGCGGATGCCGCCGACTTCCAGCACATGCCGCGCCAGCCGGTCGGGATCACCGTCGAAAATAGTCCGCAGATCGGGAACCGGTGCCGACCGGATCGCATCCCAGATCGGCCGCGCGTCTTGACCTTCGCTCATGCACAACTCCCTCGATGGATTTGCGCGCCCAATAGACCATTTTGCGGTGCAACGCGAAGCGCTTTGGAGCAGTTTGCTTGACGCCTCGCCCGCCGCGCCGCAAAGACGCAAGCATGGCCTCCTCCCAAAAGCGGTCAGAAACCGGCGAGTTTCTGACTTTCCTCGTGAAACTCGCGCTGATCGTGTTCGTGCTGCGCAGTTTCATCGTCTCGCCGTTCAACATCCCGTCGGAGTCGATGCAGCCGCGCCTGCTGATCGGCGACTATCTGTTCGTGGCGAAATGGCCCTATGGCTATTCGCGCTACTCGCTGCCGTTCAGCCTGCCGCTGATCCCCGGCCGTATCATGCCCGGTACGCCCGAACGCGGCGACGTGGTGGTCTTCAAGGCGCCGGCGAACATGGAGCAGGACTGGATCAAGCGTGTGATCGGCCTGCCCGGCGACATGATCGAGATGCGCGACGGCACGCTGTACCTGAACGGTGAGCAGGTGCCCAAGGACCGCATCGAGGATCTGGTGATCCCCGTGACGCCGAACATGATCGAGGCATCGCGAATGGAGGGCGCGCCGAGCCCCTGCTTCCGTCCCGAATATGAGCAACAGGCGGAAGGCGGCGGACGCCAGTGCCGCTACCCGCAGTTCCGCGAGACGTTGCCCGGCGGCAGGACCTATAACGTGCTCGACGTCGCCGACAGCCCGCTCGACAACACGCCGGTGATGGTCGTGCCCGAGGGCCATGTCTTCGTCATGGGCGACAATCGCGACCGCAGCGCCGACAGCCGTGTTCCCGTGGAGGCGCGCGGCGTGGGCTATCTGCCGATGATCAACCTCGAAGGACGCGCGCTGGTCACGATCTTCTCGACCGACGGTTCGGCCAACTGGTTCCTGCCCTGGACCTGGGTGAGCGCGGCGCGATTCGACCGGATCGCGGAGGGGTTCTGAGCGAGACCGCCATCGCGGCGCTGATCGCGCGGCTTGCGGGCAGCGCGCCGGGGGATCTCGCGCTCTACGGCCGTGCGCTGACTCACGGCAGCGTGACCGGAGAAAATTACGAACGGCTGGAATTTCTGGGCGACCGGGTGCTCGGGCTGGTCATCGCCGAATGGCTCTACACGCTCCACCCGGACGAGAGGGAAGGCCAGCTTTCGAGCCGAATCAATGCGCTGGTCGCGGGTGCCACCTGCGCCGCCGTCGCCCGCGAGATCGGGCTGCCGGAGCATGTCCGCCTCGGCAAGCAGGCGCGCGACGATGGCGCGGTCGAAAGCGACAATGTGCTGGGCGACGTGATGGAGGCGCTGATCGGAGCGACCTATTGCGACCTGGGCCTCGACGCGGCGCGCAGGATGATCCGCACGCTGTGGGAGGATCGCGTCGCGGGGCGGACGAGCGTTCCCAAGCATCCCAAGTCCGCACTTCAGGAATGGGCCGCCGCAAACCGGCGCAAGCCGCCCGCCTATGCCGTGCTCGACAAGAGCGGGCCGCATCATGCGCTGCGCTTCCGCATCCAGGTGACGATCGCAGGCATCGGGTCGGCGGAGGCTGAAGGCGGTTCCAAGCAGGAAGCCGAAACCGCCGCAGCGGCGGCACTTCTCGACAAGGTATGTACATGACGGAACATTGTGGTGTCGTCGCCGTGATCGGCGCGCCCAACGCGGGCAAATCCACGCTTGTCAATGCGCTGGTCGGCCAGAAGGTGGCGATCACCAGTCCCAAGGCGCAGACGACGCGGACCCGCGTGATGGGCATCGCCATCGAGGGCGAGGCGCAGATCGTTCTGACCGACACGCCGGGCATCTTCACGCCGGGCCGGCGGCTCGACCGCGCGATGGTCGCGGCGGCGTGGCACGGCGCGGAACATGCCGATCTGATCGCGCTGGTGATCGACTCGCGCGCGGGCGCGGGACCGAAGCTCGAGCCGATTCTTGAAGGGGTGGCGCACCGGCGCGAGACCAAGTGGCTGGTGATGAACAAGGTCGATATCGCCGCCAAAGACCGGCTGCTGAGCTTGACGCAGAAGCTTCACGACCGCATCGGCTTTGCCGAGACGTTCTTCGTCAGCGCCGCGACCGGGGACGGCATGGGCGACCTCAAGACCGCGCTGGCGGGCGCCATGCCCGAAGCGCCGTGGCTGTTCCCCGCCGACCAGGTCTCGAACGCCACCGACCGCATGCTGTCGGCGGAGATCACGCGCGAGCAGCTCTATCACCAGCTTCACGAAGAGCTGCCCTATGCGAGCGCGGTCGAGACCGAGCGCTATACCGAACGCCCCGACGGATCGGTCGAGATCTACCAGCAGATCCTCGTCGCCCGCCCCACGCAGCGCGCGATCGTGCTGGGCAAGGGCGGTGCGCGGCTGAAGGAGATCGGGTCGCGCGCGCGCGCGGAACTCTCGCAGCTGCTGGGCTGTACGGTCCACCTCTACCTTCACGTCAAGGTCAAGGAAGGCTGGGACGACGACCGTTCGGTCTATCGGGATATCGGGCTCGACTGGGTGGAGTGACGGCGGGCCTCTATTCCGCTTCCTTTCCCAACGTCATTCCCCCCTTCCGTCATTCCCGCGACAGCGGGAATCCAGAGTCACAGGCGCTGTTGTACTTGGCTCTGGATTCCCGCTTTCGCGGGAATGACGATTGAGATGGCCGTCTTCGGGATGGGCTAAGCCCTAACCCAATGACGTGAGAGAGGGACGTCCTTGCGGCGGAGGCAGTCCTACCCCGCCGCGGCCAGTGCCTCGACCAGCGCCTTGACCTTCTTCTGCCGCCATTGCGGGAGCGGCGCGACGAGCCAGTAGCCGACGGGCGCCGGATGCGGGTCGCCCAGCGCGATCACACGCCCTTCGGCAAGTGCGGCCTCGGCCAGCAGATGCGGCACGGTCGCCCGCCCCAGGCCTCGCGCGGCGGCATCGATGGCAAGGCCGGCGTCACCGACGCGAAGCGCCGCCTCGCCTTCGTCGGGCGCGGTGGGCCAGCCGATGACATGATCGCGCCCGCCCGTGGCAGCGACCGTCTGAAACAGGCCATCCCCCAGTCGCTCGCCCTCAAGCCCTGCCGGCGCGTCGATCAGCGCGATTGCAAGATCGAGGTTCGATTCGGTGAAGTCGGGCATCTGATCGGCCGCGATCAGCGTGACGGCGAAATCGGGCCGATCCGCCAGATAGTCGGCAAGCCGCGAAGACAGCCAGAGTGCGGTGAAGTCGCGCGGCGCGGCAATGGTCAGCGACTGTGACGACTGGCCCGCCTGCATCGCGTCGACAGCTTCCTCGAACCCCAGGAAGCCCGCGCGCAAGGCAGGCAAACCGGCTTCGGCCTCGGGCGTCAGCTCCAGCCCCTTGGGCGTGCGCCGGAACAGCACGACGCCCAGCAGGTCTTCCAACGCGCGGATCTGCTGGCCGACGGCGGCGGGAGTCACCGCCAGTTCGTCAGCGGCACGCGTAAACGAAAGATGCCGCGCGGCCGCGTCGAACACGCGCAGGCCGTTGAGCGGCAAATGCGTCCGCTTCATCCCGAAACGGCCGGGCCGATCAGGCCGAAACGCGGCACTTCCACCTCGAACATCTGGCCATCGCCGCCCAGCATCTGGAAGGCCCCGTGCATCGCGCCGGTCGGGGTCGCGAGCGGGCAGCCCGACACATAATCATAAGACTCGCCCGGCTGGATCACCGGCTGCTCGCCGACGACGCCCTCGCCCTCCACCACATGAACGCTGCCACGCCCGTCGATGATGTTCCAGCGGCGCGTGAGGAGCTGGCACGGTTCGTCACGCCCGTTCTCGATGCGGATATGATAGGCCCAGAACCAGCGGCCGCGATCCGGTTCCGACTGCTCGGCCAGGAACGTCACCGACACCCGCACCGTCACATCCTCGGTGACGGCGGCAAAAGGGAAAAAGGCGTTCATGCCGATCTTCGGGGTGCCGGACTTGCGGGCCATTGTCGGAGACTATCCTCGCTCGTGCGGTTGGATGGCAACCGTCTCCTAAAGCCCGACCCTGGTCAATGCCTGATCGAGATCGGCGATGATGTCATCGGCGTCCTCAAGCCCCACGTTGATGCGGAGCATGCCTTCCTCGACGCCCATGTCGGCGCGGACCTCCGGTCCCACGCCATGATGCGTGGTCGATGCCGGATGAGTCATCAGCGAGCGCGAATCCCCGATATTGTTGGAGATGTCGACCAGCTCGAGCGCATTGAGAAGCGCCATCGCCGCCTCGCGCCCGCCATCGACGATGAACGAGAAGATGGGACCGCACGCCTTCATCTGGCGCATGGCGAGATCATGCTGCGGATGGCTCGGCAGGCCGGGGTGGAGGATGCGCGGCACCCGCCCTTCGATGAAGCGGCCGACCTTCAGCGCGTTCTCCGACTGGCGCATCGCGCGAAGTTCGAGCGTCTCCAGCCCCTTCAGCACCACCCAGGCGTTGAACGGCGCGCAGTTCGGACCGGTGTTGCGCTGAAAGGGCAGCAGCACCTCCTCGATCCACTGCTTCGACCCGCATACCGCGCCGGCCAGCACGCGGCCCTGCCCGTCCATCAGCTTGGTCGCCGAATAGGCCACCACATCCGCGCCGAAATCCATCGGCCGCTGGAGCACCGGCGTAGCGAAGGCATTGTCGACGACGCTGACGATCCCGCGCGACTTCGCCAGCCCGCACACGAACGCCATGTCGACGATGTCCATCGTCGGGTTGGCGGGGCTTTCGAAGAAGAAGACCTTCGTGTTCGGGCGGATCGCCGCTTCCCACGCGCTGTTGTCCGAACTTTCGATCGCGGTCGTTTCGATCCCGAACTTGGGCAGCAGATTGTCGACCAGCCAGCGGCACGAACCGAACGCCGCCTTGGCGGCGACGACATGGTCGCCCGCCCGGAGCTGGCACAGCAGCGCCGTCGTCATCGCCGCCATGCCCGTCGCCTGCGCGCGGCACGCCTCGGCGCCTTCCATCAGCGCAATCCGCTCCTCCAGCATCGCCACGGTCGGGTTCTGGAGGCGCGAATAGGTCATGCCCTCCTCTTCGCCCGCGAAGCGCGCCGCGACGGTCTGGGCATCGTCGTAGCAATAGCCCGACGTCAGGAACAACGCCTCCGACGTCTCGCCATGCTCGCTGCGCCACGTGCCGCCGCGTACCGCCTGCGTCGCGGGACGCCATTTTGTCGTGATCGAGCGGTCGGTTCCGGTGGTTCTCTTCATGTCTGTTCCTTACAGCGCCGCGAGCACCGCGTCGCCCATCTCGCTCGTCGTCATCGTGCCGCCCAGGTCGGGCGAGCGGGCGCCGTTCGCCAGCGCCTTCGCCACCGCGGCCTCGATCCGGTCGGCCTCGGCGGCCCTGCCCAGCGAGAAGCGCAGCATCATTGCCGCCGACAGGATCATGGCGAGCGGATTGGCCTTGCCCTGCCCCGCGATGTCGGGCGCGGAGCCGTGGATCGGTTCGTACAGCCCCTTGCCGTTCGCGTCGAGCGAGGCCGACGCCAGCAACCCGATCGAGCCGACGCACATGCTCGCCTGATCCGAGAGGATGTCGCCGAACAGATTGCCGGTAACGATGACGTCGAACTGGCCGGGATTGCGGACGAGCTGCATCGCGGCATTGTCGACATAGAGATGGCTCAGCTCCACGTCGGGATAATCCGCCGCCACCTCGATCATCACGTCGCGCCAGAGCTGGCTCGTTTCCAGCACATTGGCCTTGT
>CAZJCT010000086.1:0-11213 GCA_964544675.1 uncultured Sphingobium sp. | reverse complement strand
TGGCGTTGATCTTGACCAGGAAATTGCGGCCGATCGCCATCGGTTCGGATTCGGGGTGGTTGATATTATTGGGGATGATGGCGCGGCCACGGGCGATTTCGTCGCGGACGAATTCGGGCGTCACATAGTCGGGGATCGACGCGCCGAAGCTTTCGCCGTCGCGGACATAGTCGGCGAGGCGCTCGCGGCCGAGATTCTCGCGCTCGGCCACATATTCCATCTCGGGCGTGATGATGCCGCGCCGGGCATAATGCATCTGGCTGACGTTCGCGCCCGCCTTGGCGCGCAGCGGACGCCTGACGACATTCGGGAACGGCGCAACGCCGCCCGAACGGTCGGGGCCAAGCTGGCCATTGTCCTCCGGCCGGACGTCGCGCGCGTCATAGCTTTCGACATCGCCGCGCGCGACGATCCACTCGCGGCGGAGCTGCGGCAGGCCGGCCATGATGTCGATCCGCGCCTCGGGATCGGTATAGGGGCCGGAGGTGTCGTAGACGCGCACCGGCGGCTCGCCCGACGACGGTTCGAGCGTGATCTCGCGCATTGCCACGCGGCGAGGGCCGACATGGATCTTGCGGCTGCCGCGAATGGGGCCGGTGGTGACGCCGATCTCGGTACGCGCGGGAATATCTGCCATGTCGCTCACTCACTCCAGCTTATCGGGGGAGCGAATGCGGGCGGTGCCGCTTCCCTCCCTCCGCCGGTATCAACCGGATCAGGTTCAGCGGGTCGTGTGGAGCCTGTCCCACACCTCTCAGCCAGTAAGCTGGCTCCCCGGGGTGAGGAGCATCATAGGGAGTGGCGGAGGGGCCGTCCAGTGCCGCACGGGGCAATTCACCTCAGTGCAGCGTCGCGAGGCGACGAACTGGCCCGGCCGGGTGGTGGGAGGGGGAGGGCAGCCTAGAATGTGTAGCCCACGCCGAGGACGCCGACGAACTGGTTCGCGCTGCCCCGGATCGAGGTGGTCGGCGCGTCCTGGAAATCGCCCAGCAGGCGCGAATAGTTGGCCGCGGCGAAGATCGCGAAGCCGCCATTGGTCAGGTCGCCGTCGAGGTCGACCGCACCGGCGAGGCCTGCGCCGACATTCTTCCAGCCGCCGTCGGCATCAAACTGCGGCAAGCCGCTGGCGGCGCTGCCATCGGGGCTGATCGAGTAATAATAGCGGGCATAGCGGTCGCTCACATGCTCTGCGCTCACGTTCAGCGCGACGAACGCGCCCCGGCTGACCGGCGTCTGGAAGGTGAGGCCGGGGGCGACGACCACGCCGCCATGCGCGCTCGCCACATCGTAGCGCACGTCGACGCTGAAGGTCAGGCTGTCATAGGGGTTGGTGAGCTGGTTCAGGCTGACGCCGACATTGCCGCCGACCTCCGCCGCCATGTCGCGCTTGCCGAGGCGGCGGACGATATCGTCCTTCGTCTGGCGGTTGCGGTCGAAGCGCAGGCGGATGACGGGGCCGGCCTGGAACGAGATCCGCGCGTCGGTCGGATCGTCGATCAGGTCGAGCGCCAGTCCCGCAGGGCGAGGGGAGATGCCGATGCCGCCCACCTTGCCCTGGAGAGCGGGGACGGGGAAGACGACATAATCGTCCGAGCCCTCATAGCTCGGCCCGATCGCGGCGCCCGCGCCGAGCGTGATGTAGTCGCCGTCGAATACCGATTCGGCGACCGGCGGCGGGTTCTCCTGTGCCAGCGCCGGCGCGACCGCCGAGGTGGAGAGGAGTGCGGAGAGGGCGAGCAGCGCGGAGCGGGAAATCATTGCGCGATAACAACAGGCGCGCGCTTTGGTTGCAAGCAACCTGCGTCACAGCCTCAGAAGAAGTAGCGCATTTTGACGGTCTGCGACACTTCGCCGCCGGCGACGGTGAAGCGCGCGGCCTTGAATTTGGGCGGGCCGAAGGTGATGGCCGGGTTTTCGGAGAAGCCGACGCCTTCGCGCGGGATGCCCATCCACATGTCGGCGCGGGCATTGGCGTTCTCGTCATGCAGCGCGGTGATCGCATAATCCCCCGCGCCGGGCACGATGAACCTCAGATGCGCGCCGCTCTGCGCCGGGGTACTGGCTTTGAGCGCGTCGGGGTCCTTCTCGCAGCGGGGGAAGAAGGCGGGGTTCTGCGTCAGGCAGGCGCGCAGCAGGCCTTTGTCCGACCTGAGGCCCGTGAAGTTGACGAGGACCGTCGAAGTGACGCCATGGGAGCGCGATCCGTCGCTTTCGATTGTCGCGGCGCTATTGCCCGCCAGCAGCAGCGGCAGCGCGGCCAGCGCCGCCAGGCGCGGCATCTTCCCATCGACCCAGGCCCAGATCGGTGCCGCACATCCGGTCCCAGAATCGGAAGTAAAGGCCATAATTTCCCCTGTAGCTCTGGTGGTGCCGGTGGTGATGCGTCGCCGTTATGACCCAGCGCCCGAACGGTCCCTGAACAAGAGGGCGCGGGAAGATCTCCCACCCCATGTGATTGGTGACGCCCATGACGGTCATGATCGTCAGGACGACGCCCAGCGCCGCATAGTGGATGGGGATCAGAAAGACGAGCGCCGGAATGACGATCGCGCCCGACAGCGCCTCCCACGGGTGAAAGCTCATCGCCGCCCATGCGGTCGGCGGGCGGCTGTCGTGATGGACGGCGTGGGCGACGCGGAACCACCAGGGACGGTGCATCAGCCGGTGGGTCCAGTAGAACCATGTGTCATGCGCGGCGAGATAGAGCAGCACCGATACGGGGACATACCAGAGCGGCATCGCGCCGGCATCCTCATAGATGCGGGTCCAGCCATGCTCGCGCCAGCCCCAGGCAACGATGCCGGCCGGGATGCCGTAGATCGCGGCGCTGAGCAGCGACCAGCGAAGCTCGGCCACGATCTGCCGCCGCTGGCCGCGATACAGGCCGGGACGCGTTCGGTGGGTCAGCCAGGCGAAAATCCCGCTGGCGATCACGTAGCGCACGCCGACGATGGCGGTCATGGCGAGCGCCGACATAGCGGCGAGGGTGAGCGCTTCGCGCGTCATGGCGTCGCGACAAGTCCGATCTCGCGAAGCCGCTCGGCCAAGTACTCACCGGCGGTGATCGGCGGATCGCGGCGCGGATTGTCGGCGGTCACGCATTGCGGGAGCGCGTCGATGACCACATCGCCGCGCAGGTGAAGGAAGAACGGCATGGAATAGCGCGACCGGCGTCCCGCCTCGCCCTCCGGATTGGTGACGCGGTGACTGGTCGACGGAAGGACGTGGTTGGTCAGCCGCTGGAGCATGTCGCCCACATTCACGACCAGCGCGCCGGGCGGGGGCGCGATGTCGATCCAGCTGCCGTCGCGCGCCCGTATCTGAAGCCCGCGCTCTTCCGCGCCCAGAAGAAGGGTGATGAGGTTGATGTCCTCGTGCGGCGCGGCGCGGAGCCCGGTGACGCCGGGGGCAAGCGGCGGATAATGGAGCAGCCGCAGGATCGAATCGCCGCCCGCGACCCGGTCGTCGAACCAGTCACGGGGCAGGCCGAGGTCGATCGCGATGGCGCTGAGCAGGGCGTTGCCCGTCCTTTCCAGCGCCGCGTACAGCGCCAGCATGGTATCGCGAAAACCGGAGAGACCCGCTGGCCAGACATTGTCCGGCAGCGCGCCGCCCTGCTCAGCGCCATCGCGACCGACGTGCCAGAATTCCTTGAGATCGGGCCTGTCGCCACCCTTGGCGATCTCGACGCCGAAGCCGGTATAGCCGCGCTGACCGCCGCCCTGCGGCAGGGCGCAGGCCTCTCTGGCTTCGAGCGGCATCGCGAACAGTTCGCGCGTCACCGCCCAGCCGCGTGTGACGAGCGCATCGTCCACGCCGTGCCCGGTCACCATGGCAAAGCCGAATTCGCGGAACGACCGGCCGAGCAGCCGCGCGAAATCATCCGAGACGCCGTCGGCGAGCGAGAGGAGGGGAACGGCACGGCTCACCGGGGCCTTATGCGCGTTTCCCGGCGCTGCTGGCAATGGGCTGGCAATGGGCACACGCCGCCCGCTTGCATCGCCGACGTCTGCGTGGAAGACGCTGCCGGTCACAACAGCGGCAGGAGGCGACCCTTGAACTATTGGCTGATGAAATCGGAACCCGACGCCTTTTCCTGGGACGATCTGGTGGCGAAGGGGCGCGCCGAATGGGACGGGGTCCGCAATCATGCCGCGCAGCTCAACATGAAGGCGATGAAGGTGGGCGATCGCGCGCTCTTTTATCACAGCAACATCGGGCTGGAAGCCGTTGGGATCATGGAGATCGTTCGCGAGGCCGCGCCCGACAGCACCGATGACAGCGGCAAATGGATCGCGGTCGAGGTCGCACCGGTCGCACCGCTGCCGTATCCCGTCACCCTCAAGGCGATGAAAGCCGAGCCCGCGCTGGCCGGCATGGCGATGATTCGCCAGTCGCGCCTGTCGGTCTCGCCGGTGACGGCGGAGGAATATGCGCGGATACTGGCGATGGCACAGGGTTAACGGTCATGGTTGACAATACGTAATTGCGCGTACTGCAACCGTCGAACCCAACTGAGCAATTGCGAGATGGTGCAGCGCACCATACATGCCCTCTCGGAGTTGAGGGAGATGCTGCCGGATCGGCCTGAAAACAATGACCACATTGTCAGGAGGAACCGATGACTATTGCTCCGAAGTTCGGCATCGCCGCGATTTGCTCGCTGCTCGTGCTCGTCCCGATGTTCGGCACGCTGTCGATCGTCAGCGCGATCTGAGCTGTGCCGATTCACCGCAAGAGAGGGGCCTGATCCAACGATCGGGCCCCTTCTTCTTTGGCAGGTTCTTCTTCGGCAAGCGTCAGCGGCACCGCCGCTTGCTGTCGATTTCCTTACCGATCAGCGCGCCCGCCGCGGCCCCCAGGATCGTACCGGTCGCCCGGTCGCCGCGCGTGTCGATCGTGCGGCCCAGCAGTGCACCGCCAACGCCGCCGACGATCAGGCCCGTCGTGCCGTCCGACTTCTTGCAGTAGACGCGCCCGTCACGGCCACGCCATTCGCGATATTCATAGTCGCGATCGCGACGCGCCTCCGCCGATTCGAGCGGCAGCGCGAGCGTTGCGGGAACCGCGACCGTCACGGCGGCCAAGCCGAGCATGAAGTTGCGCATCGCTGTGTCTCCTTATCTTATGATCGTCGAATAACCCGCACATGATGCGGCGGGTTTCATTAACCCAGAACAACGACCCGCCTGTCCGTCGGCGAGGCGTTGCCCTGGGGCGTCCGGTGGCTGCGGCGCTTTCCTCCGCGCGTCGAAAGCGGTAGGGGGACGGCCATGGAACCCCTTCATCTTGGCCAGTCCAGTGCGCTTCCGGCATCGCCCGAGGCAGCCGTGCTCGACTATGTGCCCAATCCCCGTCCCGGCGCGCTCTACCTGGTGCGGTTCACGCAGCCGGAGTTCACCTCGCTCTGCCCCGTGACAGGACAGCCCGACTTCGCGCATCTGGTGATCGACTATACCCCCGCCGAATCGATCGTCGAATCAAAGGCTTTGAAGTTGTTCCTCGGCGCGTTCCGCAACCATGCGGCGTTCCACGAGGATTGCACGGTCGGCATCGCCCAGCGGCTGGTCGCGGAAATGAAGCCGGTCTGGCTGCGCATCGGCGGATACTGGTACCCGCGCGGCGGCATGCCCATCGACGTGTTCTGGCAGACGGGCGCGCCGCCGGCCGGGCTGTGGGTGCCCGACCAGGGCGTGCCGGGCTATCGCGGGCGGGGGTGATCGGAACCCGCTGTTCCATCCGTTCGGTTCGAGCGAAGTCGAGAACCGGTAGCGAGATGTGTCTCGACTACGCTCGACACGAACGGAAATGGAGCACTGGCGGAAATGGAGCGCTGGCGCTTACTGAACGGTGACCGTCACCGCGCGCCGGTTCTGCGCCCAGGCGCTCTCGTCCGATCCCAGCGCGACCGGCCGTTCCTTGCCGTAGCTGATCGTCGACATGCGGCTGGCGTCGATGCCGAGCGATGCAAGATAGTTCTTGGCCGCATTCGCACGCCGCTCGCCGAGCGCAATGTTGTATTCGCGCGTACCGCGTTCGTCGGCATGACCCTCGATCGTGATCCGCTTGGTGGGATAGCGCTGCAGCCACTGTGCCTGGCTGCGCAGGATTTCAGCGTCCTGCGGGCGGATATCGCTCATGTCGGTATCGAAATAGACGGTATCGGACGTGATCGATGCGATGAAGTCGGCCTGGCTTCCCGGCGTGGGGCCGGCAGGCGTCACGGGCTGGGCCGGCGGCGCGGTGTTCATCGGCGGCGGCGGAAGCTCCTCGGGTGCCTTCTTGGAGCAGGCGGCGAGGGCCAGAGTCGAGGCAGCGATAAGCAGGGGCACCGAAAAGCGTGTCATGACCTTCTCCTTCTCTCGGCTATTGTGCCGGACAATAACGGGGCGCGCCAGTGTTCAGTTCCGGACGCGTAACTTTCAGGGCAGCAGCGGACCCCATGCCGGGTCCGATCCCTCGACAGGGGTAGGGATTCGTCGCTCGTTGATCCCGGTCAGATCGACCTGCCAGATCGTCGAGGCACCGGAGCGGCCGGGCGAGGTGCGGAAGAACTGCAGCACGCGGCCGTTGGGGGCCCAGGTCGGGGCCTCGTCCTGCCAGCCGTTGGTCAACAGCCGCTCGCCCTCTCCATCGGGTGTCATCACGCCGATGCGGAAATTGCCGGCGATTCGGGTAAAGGCGATGAGGTCGCCGCGCGGGCTCCATTCGGGGGTTGCATAGGCGCCGCCGCCCGAGCTGATTCGCCGCTGGCCCGATCCGTCGATGTTCATCACATAGATCTGCTGCTTGCCCGACCGGTCACTCTCAAACACGATCCGCGTGCCGTCGGGCGAGAAGCTGCCGCCCACGTTGATGCCGGGCGTGTTGGTGAGCCGGACGGGCGTGCCGCCGGTCGCGGGCACCTTGTAGATGTCGGTATTGCCCGCCTGCGCCATCGAGAACAGGATCGTGCGCCCGTCGGGCGACCAGCGCGGCGCGAAGGTCGCATTGCCGCTTTCGGTGACGAGCGTCTGCTTGCCCGAGCCGATGTCGTAGACGAAGATGCGGACGCGGCGCCCGAGATAGCTGACATAGGCGATCTTGCTGTAATCGGGCGAGAAACGCGGCGTGAGCGCGAGCGACTGACCGTTGGTGATGAAGCGGTGGTTGGCGCCGTCCGAATCCATGATGGCGAGGCGCTTGGTCCGGTTATCCTTCGGCCCTGTCTCCGCGATATAGGCGATGCGGCTGTCGAAGAACGGGCTTTCTCCGGTCAGCCGCGCATAGATGGCATCGGCGCATTTGTGCGCGGCGCGGCGCCACTCTGCGGGCGCGATGACATAGCCCAGCCGTGTCTGCTCGGTACGCAGCGACACGTCGTAGAGATAGCAGCCGACGGTGAGATCGCTGTTCGGGCCGGCGGCGTTGACGAAGCCCTGGACCAGACCCTCGACATTGAACTGGGTCCAGCGGTCGAAATCGGGCGCGGTGACCTGGGGCATGGTGATGATGCCGACGCCCGCCGGGCCGACGGGCTGGAACAGGCCGCTGTTCCTGAGGTCGGTGGCGATAACCTCGGCGATCTTCTGGCCGAGTTCGGTGGTCGTGCCGGCGGGGGTTGCGACCTCACGCTGGGTCGGCATCGGCGGGATGGCGATGCGGATGGCTTCGGTGGTTTCATCTGTTACCGTCACAGACAGCCCCGGCTCGGAGGGCGGCTCTGCCTGCTGAGCCTGGGCGGGGAGCAGTGGCAGAAGGATCGCGGAACCCAGAAGGCTGAGCCGCATCAGCCACTTCACGTCATTCCCGCGAAGGCGGGAATCCATCTTCCGACCCTCGCGCTTGATGGCCACGGCTGGAGATGGATTCCCGCTTTCGCGGGAATGACGGATCAAAGGGAAACGAGTGTGCATGGCTCAGAGCCTCTTGTCGAAGCGGGAGGAGGAAATGGTCTTCCAGTAGTCGTAGAACTCAGCCGGCAGCTTGAAGGGCGCGGCCGCCTTGACAGCTTTCATCGCCGCCTCGACGTGGAGCTGCTGTTGCGGTGCGTTGCTCGCGGTTTTCCCGGTTTGTGAAACAAGCTCTGGCCCGGACGCGATGCTGCCATCCCGATTGAGCCTCCAGCGCAACACTGTCACCAGCTGGTCCGCATCGGCACCGGTCGGCGCCTTCCAATAGGGCTTAAGTTGCCGTCGGATTTCCTGTTCCAGCGCCCGCGCCTGGGCCTCGCTGACCGCGCCGGTGCCGCTCTCGGCAGGTGCGCTTTTCTCCGTGTTGATGCCGGCGAGGAAGTTGGGGCCGAGGCGTGAGCCGCGCGGGGCCGTCGCCTTGCCCTCGCCGCTGCTGGTGGATTTCGCGGGGGCGGGTTTCGTGGCGGGCTTCGACGGCTTGGCGGCGGGTTTTGCGACCGGCTTCGCCTCGGCCTTTGGCGCAGGCTTGGGCTTTTCGGCGGGCTTCGCTTCTGCCTTGGGCGCAGGCTTTGGCTTGGGTTGGGGCTTCGGCTGCGGCTTGGATTGGGGTTTCGGCTCTGGCCTGGGTGCGGGAGCGGGCTCGGGCCGCGGCTCAGGGCGAGGCGTCGGCGCGGGTGCCGGAGTGGGCGAGGGTAGCGGTTCCGGCTGCGGCGCGGGCGCCGCATCCTCCGGCGCTCCCGCCTCGGGGGCCTCGGCGGCGGCCGGCATCGGCGGCAGGGGAGAGGACGTCCTCAGCGCGACCTCATCGGCGAGCGTGACCTCGATGGCGTCGGGCGGCGTGACCCGGGCATCGTCGGATCGGAACAGGCCAAGCGACAGCGCGGCGACGAGCAGCACATGCCCGGCGGCGGCAACCGATAGGCCGATGGCGTCGCTTCTCTCCACGAGCCCGGCCTATCGCTCCGAATCTGAACCGTCGCTGACAGCATCCGACGCGGCGGTGCTGACCAGTGCGACGCGGGTCAGCCCGGCGCGGTTGAGCTCGCCCATCACCTGCATCACCCGTTCATAGTCGAGGCCGCCATCGGCGCGGAGGAACAGTTGGCCGTCCTCGGGCAGCGTGGCGCGCAGCCCCTCCAGCCGCTCGGGCAGATCGGTGTCGGCCACCGGATCGTCACCGACATAGATGATCCCCGATGCGTCGATTGAAATCACCGTCGGCTCCTCGTCCGGCTCCAGCGCCTTGGCGCGGTTTTCCGGCAGGCGCACGGGAACGCCCGTGATGAGGAGCGGCGCCGTGACCATGAAGATGATGAGGAGCACCAGCATGACGTCGACCAGCGGCGTCACGTTGATGTCCGCCATCGGCGCCCGGCGGCGGGAGCCGCGCTGCGAGGGCGGCAGGCCCGCGCCCATCAGCCGTCCATTTCCCGGCTGAAGGTCACGTAGAGCCGGTCGGCGAACCGCATCAGCCGCGCCTCGAGCCGGTTGATGCGGTGGCTGAAGCGGTTGTAGGCGATCACCGCCGGGATCGCCGCGAACAGGCCGATGGCCGTTGCGAACAGCGCCTCAGCGATGCCTGGCGCGACGACCGCGAGGCTGCTGTTCTGCTCGCCCGCGATCGCGGTGAAGCTGCGCATGATTCCCCAGACGGTACCGAACAGCCCCACGAACGGAGAGACGCTGCCGATCGTGGCGAGGATGTTGAGCCGGTCGGCCAGCCGGTCGACATTGGCGGCAACGGCGGAGCTCATCGCCGTCGACAGCCGGTCGCGAAAGCCGCTGGCGTCGGCCTTGCGCCGGGCGGAGGACTGCTGCCATTCCTGAATCCCGGCGGACAATATCTGCGCGCTCGGCACCTGCTCCTTGCCGCGATCGCGATAGAAGCGGTCGATGTCGGGCGCCTTCCAGAAGGCGTCCTCGTAGGTCGTGCTGCGCGCGGAGGTGCGGCCCAGGCTGACCCAGAAGCCGATGATGACCGCCCAGCTCAGGACGCTGGCGAGGAGAAGGCCGACAATCACCAGCTTCACGACGATGTCGGCCTGCGCGAACAGCGCGAGCGGCGACATGTCGATCGCTGCGGGAGCGGCGGCGGCAAGGAGGGGGAGTGTCATGGGATGCGGGTTTCTCCGGCGGCGAGTCGGGTGAAGATGGACAGCCACGCCTCGGGCTGGCGGCGGGGCCTGCCCGATGGCGCGATGAACGCGGCGGTAACGCTGCCCTCGGCAAGATGATCCTCGCCGCGCCAGATGCTCTGCTTCATGGTGCAAGCGGCGGCGCGGATCGCGCTCACCGTGCTGCGGACGACGAGATCGTCGCCAAGCCGGGCAGGGCGGAGGTAGCGCAGGGCGATGTCGCTGATGGCATAGACGCCGGTGCCGTCTTCCAGCGCGCCGCGCTGGTCGATCCCGGCGACGCGCAGCATGTCCGATCGCGCGCGCTCCATGTAGCGCAGGTAATTGGCGTGATAGACGACCCCGCCCGCGTCGGTGTCCTCGAAATAGATTCGCACCGGAAAGCGATGTTCGCCGCCGATGAACTGGCCAGACGCTGGTTGCGGGTCGCGCGGTTTGGGCACCGGACCGCTCTAGCGGCGGGCCGGGTGAATGGGAATCCCCAAAAGCCGGTCAAAGTGGCAAATGAACGCGGGCGGGCACCGGCCGGTCGGCGGAATTCAGTCGAACAGGCCGTCCTGCGATCCCTGCGGCGGGTTGAGGCCCAGATGCTTCCACCCGGGGCCATTCAGGCAGCGTCCCCGCGCCGTGCGCGCGATCAGGCCGAGCTGGATCAGATAGGGTTCGATCACTTCCTCGATCGTGTCGCGCGGTTCGGACAGGCCCGCCGCCAGCGTCTCCACGCCAACCGGCCCGCCGCGATAAATGTCGGCGATCATCGTCAGATAGCGGCGGTCCATGGCGTCGAGGCCAAGCGAATCGACTTCCAGCCGGGTGAGCGCTGCGTCGGCGTCCCTTGCATCGACGACCTCATGCCCCGCCGCATGGGCGAAGTCGCGGACGCGGCGCAGCAGGCGTCCGGCAATGCGGGGCGTGCCGCGCGACCGGCGGGCGACTTCGCGCGCGCCCTCTGCGGTGATCGGGAGCGACAGCAGCCGCGCCGCGCGGATCACGACCCGCTCCAGCTCATCGACCGTATAGAATTGCAGCCGCACCGGTATGCCGAATCGGTCGCGCAAGGGCGTGGTCAGCAGCCCCTGCCGCGTGGTCGCGCCGACCAGCGTGAATTTGGGCAGGTCGATCCGCACCGACCGCGCCGACGGTCCCTCGCCGATCATCAGGTCGAGCGCGCGGTCCTCCATCGCGG
>CAZJCT010000085.1:5455-11255 GCA_964544675.1 uncultured Sphingobium sp. | reverse complement strand
AGGTCGTCGCCACCGACACCGAATCGAACACCGCGTCGACGGCCACCCGGCGCGATCCTGCGACGCCGGCCAGCACCTTCTGCTCCTCGATCGGAATGCCCAGCTTTTCGTAGGTGCGCAGGATTTCCGGGTCGACCTCGTCGAGGCTCGACAGTTCCTTCTTCTTCTTGGGCGCCGCGTAATAATAGGCGTCCTGATAGTCGATCGGCGGCACGTTGAGCTTGGCCCAGTCGGGGGGCACCATCTCCAGCCACTGGCGATAGGCCGCCAGCCGCCATTCGAGCATCCATTCGGGTTCGTTCTTCTTGGCGGAGATGAAGCGGACCGTGTCCTCGCTCAGCCCCTTGGGCGCGAACTCCTGCTCGACGTCGGAGGTGAAGCCCCATTCATAATCGGCGGCGCGCTTGGCGGCGGCCGCGGCATCGGCGTTCCGGGGCGCATTGCGGGGGCTATCGGTGATGCTGTCGGTCATGCGGATAGCTCCTGTGGCGCCCCGACAGCCGCGCGCGACGCCAGACTGGCAAGCGATACGTCGGCGAGCGCGCCGCGCACCGCCGCGTTCACCGGGCTCCAGTGCGGGCGCATCGCGCAGTGTGTCTCGCGCGCGCAGCCGTGGCGCTGGTCCGGCTCGACACAGAGTGTCAAGGCGATCGGGCCTTCGACCGCTTCGATAACATCGGCCAGGCTGATCGCGGCGGCCGGACGCGCCAGACGAATACCGCCGCCCATGCCGCGCGCGGTCGTCAGCAGGCCGGCGCGGGTCAGCTGGCTCACGATCTTCTTGGCGCTCGGCAGCGATATGCCGGTCACCTCCGCAAGATCGGCCGCATTGACCCGGCCGCCGCCGCAACGCGTCGCGGCAGCCTGCATCAGGACGATCGCCTGGTCGGTGAAGCTGGAAAGGCGCAAACGGGCTCCGAAACAAAGTGGACTGATTCGATCCACTTCCATTTGGCCGCAAGCCGTCATGCTTTCAAGGGGGTTAATGCCGCCGGAGCACCCCCGCTTCAGCTCAGCCGGCTCAGCTCCGCGATGCGACCGTCGATCTCGCGCCGGGCCATGGTGAGGCGGAGCACCAGGCTGGCGTTGGTTCGGAGCTGATTCGGCGTTATGCCGATGAAGTGCTTGAATTCGCGGATGAAGTGCGACTGGTCGTAGAAGGTGTCGTGAACCAGCTCGGTCCAGTCGCGCTTCTCGTGCGCCAGGGTGGAAGCGCATCGCAGCGCGCGATATTTGCGCGCGACATATTTGGGCGGCGCTCCATAATAGCGGTTGCACAGCCGCGCGACCTGACGCGCGGACAACCCCGTCGCTTTTTGCAGCACCTCGACCCGGGGAGACGTCTCGTCGGTCAGCCACGCATCGGTGGCCGCGACAAAGGCGCTTTCGGACGCGGTCGGCGCGCGGATCACGCTCGCCAGAAAAGCCCAGAGCCGGGCTGCGGCGGCTTCCAGCCCGCCCTCGCCGTTGATCGCCGCCAGCAGCTCCCCGGACAATCTGTCCCAGCCCCAGTTCGTCAACGCCGAGAGGTCGCGGACATCGTCCGCGACGGCGCTGGCATCGCCGAGTGACAGCGCAGCCCAGCCCAGCGGCAGGATGGACACGCCCAGCACATGCAGCGGCCCGTCCGCCTCGAACCGCGTCGCCGCGCTGGTCGGTCCCAGCAGACAGATGTCGGGTGTCGTCGCGCGATGTTCGGGAAAGATATAGTCGCCCCGGCCGCTCAGCATGAAGCGGATCTGCGCCAGCTCGGCGCGGGTATGGTCCGACACCTGGCGCTGGTTGGCCACGAAATTATACATGGGGCCGAACAGCCCTGCGAGATCCGGGGGCGGCGCCAGATAGGTGAGCGAGACCCGGCCGTCCTCCCGATCCTCCTCGCCTCTTCGCATGTGCCCCCGCTGAAAACTTGCCGGCCTGCGCTCGACCGTCCCTCTCCGGAATGATGGAGCCGGTCCTTGGCGACCGTCGCTAACCACGATTCCAAACGCGGCAGATGCCGCCAAGTGGAAGTGCATGTCAAACAAAGTAATGATCGGCTCGTGGCCACCGTCCTGACGCGCCACAAAAAAAGGCCTGCCCGGATGAACCGGACAGGCCATAAGGTAAGAGGTCTCTATGTCACTGACATAAGAGCCCTTCGGGTCGCAACCGCGCCCTACTCCGATTCGCCGCCGCGTTATTGGATGGAATCGCCATTTGTCATGATAGCCGGACGAGTCTCCTGCGCTTGTCGCAAAGAAGACGCCATTTTGGTGGTAATCCCGATCCACGCTCCCTTGTGGCGGCGCGGTTGACCCGCTGGGGACGCTGTGAAATAGCGCGGCCATGCTGTTCCGGCTGGCCCGCCCCTTCCTTTTTCGCATGGACCCGGAAGATGCGCATGGCCTGACGATCAGGCTGCTCGAACGGCTCCCCGCCGCGTCGATGCCCGCAGGCGACCCTGTGCTGGCGCAGCGGCTGATGGGGATCGACTTTCCCGGCCCGGTGGGACTTGCGCCCGGTTTCGACAAGAATGCCCAGATCTTCTCGCGCATGGGCCGCTTCGGCTTCGGCTTTGCGGAAGTCGGCACGCTGACCCCGCTGCCCCAGCCGGGCAACCCTCGCCCGCGCCTGTTCCGGCTGGCCGCAGACGACGCGGTCATCAACCGCATGGGTTTCAACAATGACGGGCTGGAGGCGGCGCTGGCGCGGATCGCCGGACAGGCGCGGCGCGGCGTCGTGCTCGGCATCAATGTCGGCGCCAACAAGGAGTCGGCGGACAGGATCGCCGACTATGTCACGGGCATCCGCCGCGCGGCCCCGCTGGCCGACTATCTGACCGTCAACATCTCGTCGCCCAACACGCCGGGGCTGCGCGCGCTCCAGGATCGCGGCGCGCTCGACTCGCTGCTCGCCGCCGTGACCGAAGCGCGCGGACCCGACGGGCCGCCGGTCTGGCTCAAGGTCGCGCCAGACCTGTCGCCCGACGATGTCGCCGACATTGCCGAAATCGTGCTGGCGCGGCGGATCGACGCGCTCGTCGTTTCCAACACCACCATCGCGCGCCCGGCGACATTGCGATCGGCGAAGGCCGGCGAGGCGGGCGGCCTGTCGGGCGCGCCGCTTCGCGAGATGGCGCAGGCGCGCCTCATCGACTTCCGGCGCGCGACCGGCGGCGCGATTCCGCTCATCGGGGTCGGCGGCATCGCCGACGCGGACGACGCCTATGCCCGCATCCGCGCGGGCGCGTCGCTCATCCAGATCTACAGCGCGATGGTCTATCGCGGCCCGTTTCTCGCCCGCGCGATCAACCGGGGTCTCGCCGCGCGCCTGCACCGCGACGGATTCTCGAACATCGCCGAGGCCGTGGGTATCGACTGCCCGCTCTGACCGGCTGCACAAAGGCGGACATCATGGTTGCACCCGCACCGCGCGGGCGCGATGATGTCCGCATGCCAACCCTGATCCCCCGCATCATCGCCCTCTTCGTTCTCCTCGCGCCGGCCCCGCTGCTGGCGGAGGGCGGCGTCGTCAGCACCGCCGACCCGCGCGCGAGCGAGGCGGGCGTGGAGGTGCTTCGCAAGGGCGGGAGCGCCACCGATGCCGCGATGGCGGTGATGCTGGCGCTGACCGTGGTGGAACCGCAGTCGAGCGGGATCGGCGGAGGCGGCTTCTTCCTCCATCATGACGGGCAGAACGGCCTGATCGAGAGCATCGACGGTCGCGAGACCGCCCCTGCAGACGCCGGCGAACGCCGATTCCTGACGCCGGAAGGCAAGCCGATGGGGTTCCGCGAGGCCGTGCCCGGCGGCATCTCCGTGGGCGTCCCGGGCAATGTCGCGCTGATGGCCAGGGCGCATGCAAAATGGGGCAAGCTCGCCTGGGCGGAGCTGTTCGCCCCGGCGGTCCGGCTCGCGGAGGAAGGCTTTGTCGTCAACCAGCGGCTGTTCGACTCGCTGTCCATGCGGACGGAGCTATGGGCCGATTTTCCGGTGGCGCGCGCGCTCTATTTCATCGACGGCAAGCCAGCGCCGGTCGGCACGACGATCCGCAACCCCGCGCTCGCCGCCTTCCTCAAACGCCTTGCCGCCGAGGGGCCGGACGCCTTCTACACGGGTGCCAATGTCGAGGCGGTCAGCGGCGCGCTTGCCGACGCGACGCGCAACCCCTCCATCGTCAGCCGCGAGGACTTTGCGGCCTATGCGGCAAAGGAGCGCCCCCCGGTCTGCGGCGCCTATCGGACCTACAAGGTGTGCGGCATGGGGCCGCCGTCATCGGGCGCGATCGCGGTCATCCAGATCCTCGGCATGCTCGACCGTTTCGACCTGGAACGCCTGGGTCGCGACAGCCCGGTCGCATGGCACCTGATCGGGGAGGCGATGCGCCTCGGCTATGCCGACCGCGACACCTGGCTCGCCGATCCCGATTTCGTCGCGGTGCCGGTCGCGGGCCTGATCGACCCTGCCTATCTCCGCGCCCGATCGCGCCTGATCGACCAGCGCCGCCCACGCGCCGACTATCCGCACGGCACGCCGGCAGGAGCGCCGGTCCGCGCCCGTGTCGAAAGCGGCAACATCCCGTCGACCACGCACTTCGTCGTCGTCGACGGGCAAGGCGACATCGCCAGCATGACGAGCACGGTCGAAGGCGGGTTCGGCAGCCAGATCGTCGTGAACGGCTATGTCCTCAACAACGAACTGACCGACTTCAGCTTCTCGCCCGAGGAAGAGGGCACGCTGGTGGCCAATCGCGTCCAGCCCGGCAAGCGCCCGCTCTCGTCCATGGCGCCCACCATCGTCTATGACGCGGCGGGCAAGCCGGTCTTTGCGGTCGGCGCGGCGGGCGGTCGGACGATCATCATGCAGGTGGTCAAGGCGATCATAGCGCATCTCGACTGGGGCATGGACGCGCGCTCCGCCATCGCCACCGGCCTCCTCTATTTCAACCGCGAGGGTCTGGTGATCGAGGAAGGGAGCGACCTGTTGCCCATGAAGCCCGCTCTCGAAGCGATGGGGCACAAGGTCACGCTCGCGCGGCTGCCGCTCAAGGCCAACGCAGCGGCGCTCACCGAAAATGGCTGGCAGGGCGCCGCCGATCCGCGTAGTCCGGGTGTCGCGCTGGCCGAATGAGCGCACCGCCCGGATCCGGGCGGACCAGGAGGATGAGGAGAGGCATGGCGCAGTCTGTCGCGCGACAGGGGCTGGAGCGATTCGACAGCCTCACCCACATGTTCTTCACACGCGTCGCCGACCGTGGCGACCGCCCCTTCCTCTGGAGCAAGCAGGACGGGGAATGGCAGCCGCTGAGCTGGGCCGAGGTCGCGCGCCAGGTGACCCGCCTTGCCGCCGCGCTGCAGGCCAATGGCATCCGCCCCGGCGACCGGGTGATGCTGGTCAGCGAGAACCGGCCGGAATTCTGCATCGCCGACCTCGCCATCATGGCGGCAGGCGCGGTGACCGTCCCCACCTACACCACCAACACCACCCGCGATCACGCGCATATCGTCGGCAACAGCGGCGCGCGCGCGGTGATCTATTCGACCGCGAAGATCGCCGAGAAGCTGATACCCGCCATTCCCGGCTCGGCGGTCGCGCTGGTCGTCGGGATGGACGAGACCGCATCGGGCTATGCGTCGGGCGTCAAAACCTGCGGCTGGGACGAGATAATGGCGGGCCAGCCCGACGACTGGCGCGCGCTGGCGGAGCGCCAGACGGCGCGGCGCGATGACCTCGCCTGCGTCATCTACACCAGCGGCACCGGCGGCGCGCCGCGCGGTGTGCGCCAGCATCACGGCGCCATCCTGACCAATGTAGCCGGC
>CAZJCT010000085.1:0-5445 GCA_964544675.1 uncultured Sphingobium sp. | reverse complement strand
CGCCGATTTCGGCCGCGCCGAGGACGAGGTCTTCCTCTCGTTCCTGCCGCTCAGCCATGCCTATGAACATAGCGGCGGCCAGTTCCTTCCCATCGGCCTGGGCGGGCAGATCTATTATGCGGAAGGGATCGACAAGCTCGCCGCGAACATGGCCGAGGCGCGGCCGACGATCATGGTCGTCGTGCCCCGGCTGTTCGAGATGCTGCGCGCGCGGATCATCCAGGCCGTCGCGAAGGAGGGCAAGCTACCCGCGCTGCTGCTCGGCCAGGCGCTGGCGCTGGGTGAGCGCAAGGAACGGCGGGGCGGCCGCTCGATCCTCGACGCGCCGCTCGACTTCCTCCTCGAACGGACGCTCCGGCCCAAGATCCGCGGACGCTTCGGCGGGCGGATCAAGGCGCTCGTGTCCGGCGGAGCACCGCTCAACCCCGAAGTCGGCCGCTTCTTCGGCGCGCTGGGGCTGACCGTGCTCCAGGGCTATGGCCAGACCGAGGCGGGACCGGTCATCAGTTGCAACCGCCCCGCCGCCGGAATCGCAATGGACACGGTCGGCCCGCCGCTCAAGAATGTCGAGGTCCGCATCGCCGACGATGGCGAGATACTGGTGCGCGGCGAACTGGTCAT
Source organism: uncultured Sphingobium sp. (assembly GCA_964544675.1). GTDB lineage: Bacteria > Pseudomonadota > Alphaproteobacteria > Sphingomonadales > Sphingomonadaceae > Sphingobium. Next base: position 4,824 of record CAZJCT010000085.1, on the reverse strand, counting down.
GCACGGCTATTGGCAGGACCCGGAAGCGAGCGCGCAGGTGCTTCGCGACGGCTGGCTCCACACCGGCGACATCGGCGAGTTCGACAGGCACGGGCGCCTCAGGATCACCGACCGGAAGAAGGATCTGATCGTCAACGACAAGGGCGACAATGTCGCGCCCCAGCGGGTCGAGGCGATGCTGACGCTCCAGCCGGAAATCGCGCAGGCCATGGTCCATGGCGACAAGCGCCCGCACCTCGTTGCGCTGCTGGTCCCCGACGCCGACTATTTCGCCGACATGGCGGAGGACGAGCGGATGAAGGCGCTGCGCGCCGCCGTCGACCGGGTCAATGCGGGGCTGGGCCTCGTCGAGCGGGTGCGCCGCTTCGCGATCGCCGACGAGCCCTTCACGATCGACAATGCCGAGATGACACCGTCACTCAAGATCCGCCGCCACGCGATCCGCGCCCGCTATCAGGAGCGGCTCGACGCGCTTTACGGGGGCGCCGCCGGGTCCTGACCTGTGGCTCCGAGCATGATGACATCGCCTTGACCTACGTCCGTTCGTGCTGAGGAAGGGCCGAAGTCGCAGACTGAGGACCTGTCTCGAAGCACCCACCGAGGTCCCCTTCGGCTGGCGGCCTGCGGCAGCCGCTCAGGACACGCTTCGAGACGCCTCTCAGCCTGCGGCTTCTAGGCTCCTCAGGACGAACGGGTCGATATGATGGCATTCAGGTCTAGCTTCCCGGCGTGCGATACGGCACGAACTCGCCAAGCGCGCAGCTTCCCACCGTCATGCCGATGCTGAGGTCGACCGACCGCGCGATATCGCCGCTGCAATATTGGCTGATCGTGGGCCTCAACACCAATGTGTCGCCGCGCGAGATGCCGTTGCACTCGCCGGACAGGCGGTTGACGTAAACGAGGTTGCGGTTGGCCCGGTACAGCAGCACGCCGTCGCTGATGACCTCCAGCCGGTCAGACGAACCGACACGACCGACGCAGGATACGGGTTGCCCCGCGACCTTGCCCGCGATCGCCTTGTCGAGCCGCGCGGCCTGTTTCTCGGTCAGTCGGGGCGGCTCGCTGTCGGCCGTGGCGGTACATCCGCCCAGCGCAAACAGGGCTGCCGTGGCGCAGATCGCGATCTTCTTGTGAAGCATGATGTCCTCCGTCCTGTCCCCCTGCCGCAGCATCCTAACACAAGCCGGTCAGAATCTATCCTTTGCTTCACGCCGCCGGGCCAGTTCGTCCGCGTCGGCGGCGCGCATGAACGGATTGGTCGCGCGTTCGAGCCCGATCGTCGTCGGCACGGTCGCCTCTCCGCGCTCGCGCGCCGTCTCGACCGCCGCCAGCCGTGCCGCGATATCTGCGTTGGCGGGCTCGGCGACCACGGCGTACCGCGCGTTGGACAAGGTATATTCATGCGCGCAATAGACGGCGGTGTCGCCGGGCAGCCCCGCCATGCGCTGAAGGTTGGCGTGCATCTGCGCCGCAGTCCCTTCGAACAACCGCCCGCAGCCCATCGCGAACAGCGTGTCGCCGACGAAGATCATGGCATCATCGGGCAGATAATAGGCGATATGCCCGGAGGTGTGGGCGGGAACCTCCCACACCGTGGCGGCATGGGTCCCCAGGGAGACGGCATCGCCTTCAGCCACCGCCCGGTCGATGCCGTCGATCCTGTCGCTCTCGGCGGCGGGGGCGGTCACGCGCGCTCCGGTGGCCGCGACGATCTCCGCATTCCCGCCGACATGGTCGCCATGCCAGTGCGTGTTCCAGATCTGGGTGATCCGCCATCCGCGCGCATCCGCTTCGGCGAGCACAGGCGCGGCGACAGCCGGATCGATCACCGCCGTCTCACCGCTGTCCGCGTCGTGGACGAGCCAGACATAATTGTCCGACAGCACCGGGATCCGCACCACCTCCAAAGACGACGCCATTACCATTCCCCTACATTGGGCATCGATGCCCATGGTTCGGCGGGATCGAGCCGCCCATCCTGCAACAGTTCGACCGAAATGCCGTCGGGCGAGCGCACGAACGCCATATGGCCGTCGCGCGGCGGCCGGTTGATCGGCACGCCTGCGTCCATCAGCCGCTGGCACGTCTCGTAGATATTGTCGACACGATAGGCGAGATGACCGAAATTGCGCCCCCCGCCATAGGCCTCGGGCGGCGATCCATCGGCTGCGGGCCAGTTGTAGGTCAGTTCCACCTGCGCGTCCTCGTCGCCGGGCGCGGCCAGGAAGACGAGCGTGAAGCGCCCCTGCTCGCTGTCGAAGCGCCGCACCTCGCGAAGCCCGATCAGCGCAAAGAAGGCGACGGTCCGGTCGACGTCGCTGACGCGAATCATGGTGTGGAGATATTTGGTCATGGTCTATCCTTGATGGGCCCGTGCAACCGCAGCCGCGCCCGGCGGTTCAGCTTCGACATATAGGGGCGCTTCCTGCCCTTGCCAGCGGAAGGAACCTGACATGCTGTGGACCATATTCGTCATCCTGGTCGTGCTCTGGCTGCTGGGCTTCGCCTTCAAGATCGCGGGCGGCATCATCCACATCCTTCTGATCGTCGCGCTGATCGTGGGCGCGATCAAGCTGTTCACCGGACGCGGTCCCACTTGAGGCGGTCGGGGGACAATGTTACAGTAGCGTTACAGTGGAGACCGAACTGAAGCTGGAACTGGACAGCGGTGCCGATATGGCCGGGCTGCCCGCCCTGCTCAACCTTCGACCGGGTGAGCGGGACCAGCTCGAATCAGTCTATTTCGACACGCCCGACGAACGCCTGGCCGCCAGCGGACTGTCGCTGCGAATCCGCAGCAACGGACGCGAGCGCATCCAGACGGTAAAAGCCGGCGGCGGCGCGGGTGCGGGATTGTTCGAGCGGCGCGAATGGGAGCAGCCCGTCGACGATGAGCGCCCCGTGGTCGAGCCCGACGGTCCGGTCGCCACCGCTCTCAACGGCGAGACCGGCCGGATCGAGCGCCGCTTCGCCGTCGCCGTCACGCGCGAGACCTGGCTGCTGAACGAAGGCGGCGCGCAGATCGAGCTTGCGATGGATCATGGCGCCGCCAGCGCCCATGGCCGCACCGACCCGATCTGCGAGGTCGAACTGGAACTCAAAGAGGGCAAGGCCGAGGCGTTGTTCGCGCTCGCGCGGCAGATCGGCGGCATCACCCCGGTGCGGCTGGGCGCGCTCAGCAAGGCCGAGCGGGGACAGCGGCTGATCCAGGCGGACAATGCGGCGCAAAAGGCATCGGCGGTGCCACTTTCGCCCGACATGACCGCCGCCGAGGGGTTCCGGGCGGTGGCGATGCACTGCATCCGGCATTTCCGCCTGAACGAGGACCTGTTGCGGACAAGCGACGCAATGGACGCGCTCCATCAGGCGCGGGTCGCGATCCGGCGCCTGCGGTCCGCGCTCGTCGCCTTCCGTCCCGCCGTCAAGGGCGCCGAGGCCCGCCAGTTCAACGGCGAGCTGCGCTGGCTGGCGGCACAGCTTGGCGCGGCGCGCGACATCGACGTGCTGCTGCCGCGACTCACCGATCGCGCCGCCCGCGCACGGCTCTCCTCGGGCCGCGACGATGCCTATGCCCGCACGCGCCAGGCCTGCGCGTCGCAGCGCGCGCGGACGTTGTGGCTCGACCTCGCCGAATGGCTGGCTCTCGGCGACTGGGCGGAGCGCAAGGCAGCGCGCAAGACGCTGGCACCGTTCGCAGCCGCCGCGCTCGGCCGGCTGCACGACCGCCTGCTGTCCGAGGCGTCGGCCGTCACCGGGGACGATGACGAGGCCCGGCACGAGGCGCGCAAAACCGCCAAGAAGCTGCGCTATGCGGTCGAGTTCTTCGAACCGCTCCATGAGAAGGGCGGACAGCGCAAGGCGCGCAAACGCTATACCGCGCCGCTCAAGGATCTGCAGGAGCATCTCGGCGACCTCAACGACATCGCCGCCACGCCCGCGACGCTGGCGGCGCTGGGCGTCGATGTCGCTGCGGCCGTCCAGGGCCCCGACGTCGACCGGCGCAGCGTGCTGATCGTCCGCGCGGGCGACGCGCTCCACCGGCTGGCGCAGGCGGGGCCTTATTGGAATTGACCGCTCGCACTTGCGGGAGCAAGCCGCTATCTTGTATCCGGCCAGCCGGAAGTGCTGCCGCTCGTTCGTCCTGAGGAGCCATCGAGCGAAAGCGAGAGGGCGTCTCGAAGGGCGCTTCGAGACGGGGCCTCGCTTCCGCTCGCCCCCTCCTCAGCGCGAACGGCCATGGATTGAGCGCTGGTCCGGCACGAACCTTCTTGGGAGCCCCCATGTCAGAGCATAATCCCGGCCTTCGCCCCTGGCGCGACATCCAGCGCCGCCGGTGCCGCCAGATCATGGTCGGCGCCGTGCCGGTGGGCGGCGATGCGCCGATCACCGTCCAGACGATGACCAACACGCCCACCAGCGACGCGCGCGCGACGATCGACCAGATCCGCCGCTGCGAGGAAGCGGGTGCCGACATCATCCGCGTGTCCTGCCCCGACGAGGACTCCACCGCCGCGTTCCGCCAGATCGCGCGCGCCGCGCGCGTCCCGCTCGTCGCCGACATCCACTTCCACTACAAGCGCGCGCTCGAAGCCGCCGACGCGGGCGCGGCCTGCCTGCGAATCAACCCCGGCAACATCGGCAGCGAAGCGCGCGTCAAGGAAGTCGTCGCCGCCGCGCGCGCCAATGGCTGCTCGATCCGCATCGGCGTCAATGCCGGCAGCCTCGAGCGCGACCTGCTCGAAAAATATGGCGAGCCCTGCCCCGAGGCGCTGGTCGAATCGGCGCTCGACCATATCAAGCTGCTCCAGGACCAGGATTTCC
>CAZJCT010000084.1:0-11322 GCA_964544675.1 uncultured Sphingobium sp. | reverse complement strand
GACCTATCTGCTCGCCAAGAAGATGATCGAAGCGGGTGCATGCTGCATCCAGATCGAGAACCAGGTCTCCGACGAGAAGCAGTGCGGCCACCAGGACGGCAAGGTCACCGTCCCGCACGAGGACTTCCTCGCGAAGATCCGCGCGGTCCGCTACGCCTTCCTCGAACTGGGCGTCGACGACGGCGTGATCGTCGCGCGCACCGACTCGCTGGGCGCCGGCCTCACCAAGCAGATCGCCTTTGTCCGCGAAAAGGGCGACATTGCCGACCAGTATAACAGCTTCCTCGATGTCGAGGAGGTCGATCCGACCAATGTCGGCCACGGCGATGTCCTGATCGCCCGCGACGGCAAGCTGGTCCGTCCGAAGCGGCTGCCGTCGAACCTTTACCAGTTCCGCCCCGGAACGGGCGAGGATCGCTGCGTCCTCGACTGCATCAACTCGCTCCAGAACGGTGCGGACCTGCTGTGGATCGAGACCGAGAAGCCGCATATCGGCCAGATCGGTGGCATGGTGAACCGTATCCGCGAGGTCATCCCCAATGCCAAGCTGGTCTACAACAACTCGCCGAGCTTCAACTGGACGCTGAACTTCCGCCAGCAGGTGTTCGACGCCTGGACCGCCGAAGGGCGCGACATGTCGGCCTATGACCGCACCAAGCTGATGAGCGTCGATTATGACGGCAGCGACCTCTCGATCGAGGCCGACGAGCGCATCCGCACCTTCCAGCGGGACGCGGCGGCGCAGGCGGGCATTTTCCACCACCTCATCACGCTGCCGACCTATCACACCGCGGCGCTGTCGACCGACAATCTCGCCAAGGAATATTTCGGCGATGCGGGCATGCTCGGCTACGTCCTGAACGTCCAGCGTCAGGAAATCCGCCAGGGTATCGCCTGCGTGAAGCACCAGAACATGGCGGGTTCCGACATCGGCGACGACCATAAGGAATATTTCGCCGGCGAGGCCGCGCTCAAGGCGTCGGGCAAGGACAACACGATGAACCAGTTCGCGGCCTAACGACTGCGTAGACCGGGGAACAACATTCCCCGGTCGGGCGTCGCAGCAGAGTAGAAGGAGCAAAGCAATGACCGAACAACCACGTCAGCGCGCCGTCTTCTCGACAGAGGACTTCGACCTTCTGAAGCGCGCGGTCGGCGACTATCTCGAGAAGGTCAAGGACACGCCGGACTCGATCAAGTTCGGGCGGCTGTACCATCGGCTGGGCCGGCTGGCCTGACGACATAGAACCAGGCGGAAACGGGCGGCGGGGGAGCGATCCTCCGCCGTCGTCATTTCCCGTTGACGCCCCGGACTCACGGCCTTGCCTTTTCGGGCGGGCGACGATCTAAGCGCCGCCATGGCCGACCAGCAGACTCCTGTTACACCTCGGCCGCGCCGCGCGGTGCTGGCGTTCATACTTCTCATCGCCTTTCTCGACATCATGGCGATGAGCATCGTCATTCCCGTGCTGCCCGAACTCATCAAGCAGATGACGGGGTCGAGCGAGGCCGCGGGCTGGTGGAACGGGGTGTTCGTGGCGCTGTGGGCGGGAATGCAGCTCGTCTCCTCGCCCATCATCGGCTCACTGTCCGACCGTTATGGCCGCCGCCCGGTGCTGCTGCTGTCGATCGCCGGCCTCGGCCTCGACTTCATGCTGATGGCGCTGGCCCCCAGTCTCTGGTGGCTGGCCGTCGCGCGCATGATCAGCGGGGTGACCTCGTCCAGCTTCACCACGACATTTGCCTATATGGCCGACATCACCGCGCCCGAGGATCGCGCGCGCGGCTTCGGCCTGATCGGCGCGGCGTTCAGCGGCGGCTTCATCATCGGCCCTGCGCTGGGCGGTCTGCTGGCGGAGATTTCGCTCCACGCCCCCTTCTGGGCGGCGGCGGGGCTGTGCGCCCTCACCTTCGTCTACGGGCTGTTCGTGGTGCCTGAATCGCTGAGCCCGGACAAGCGCATGGCGTTCAGCTGGCGGCGCGCCAGTCCGTTCGGCGCGCTGCGGCTGCTCGGCTCGCAACCCGACCTGCCGCGCCTGTCGATGGTCAACTTTCTCCTCTTTTTCGCGCATCATGTCTTCTCGGTCGCGTTCGTCCTCTATGCCGGAGACCGCTTCGGCTGGTCGTCGCTCGAGATTGGCCTGCTGCTCGCCATGGCGGGCGCGCTCGACATGGCGGTTCAGGGTGTAGCGGTCGGTCCGGTTGTCAGCCGCCTGGGCGACCGCCGGACAATGATCCTCGGGCTGCTCGGCGGCGCGATCGCGCTCATTCTGATGGGTCTCTCGCGGACGCCCGAGCTGTTCATCGCCGCGACGGTCCTCAACGCGACCTGGGGCCTTGCCATGCCGACCATCCAGTCGCTGATGACCCGGCATGTGTCGGAGAGCCAGCAGGGCCAGCTCCAGGGCGCGAACAACAGCGTGGCCAGCATCGCGGGCGTCATATCGCCGCTGGTGTTCGGAGCCGTCTACGCGACCTCCTCCGGCCCCGACGCCCTTCTCCCCGGGATCGGCACGGCATTCGTGCTCGCCGGCCTGATCCTCGCTGCCGGCGCGCTGATCGGATGGCGGGCGGGGCAAGGTTCCTGACCGCCTGCCGGCGGCACTTTCGGGGCGCTGGCGGATTATGGGCGGATGGCGACATCCCCTGCGCGCGCCGCCCCGGTTGCGCGCCTCCCGACCGATGAACGCAGCGACCGGGTCCAGCGGGTCAACACGTTGCTGGAGAATGTCTGGCGACGTGGCTGGGCCGATCGGCCGAGCCTCGACCCGGAGGCACTGCTGGCCAAGGCGCGCCGCGCGACGGGACTGTCCGATTTCGGTCAGGATTCAGGCTGGCGCGACCGGCTCGACCGGCTGACCGCCGCGCTCCATGCCGAGGCATCGCTCAATCCGCTCGGCATCACGATCGCGCATGGCCAGATCGTCGCGGCGCTGGCCAACCGGCTGAGGCTGGCCGCGCTGTGGCGGCGATATCCCGCGATCGGCGACGTGCCGATCACCGCGCCGGTCATCATCATCGGCCAGATGCGGTCGGGAAGCACGCGCATGCAACGGCTGCTCGCCTGCGACCCGCGCCTCGCCTTCACCCGCTTTTTCGAAAGCTGGAACCCCGTCCCGCGCTGGCCCTGCCTGCCGTTCGACGACCGGCGGCTCAGGGGGTGGAGCGCGCTCGCCGGTGCGCGCCTGCTCAACCCGCGCTTCGCCAGCATCCATCCGGCACGCACCGGCGATGCGGACGAGGAAATCGGGCTTCACAATGTCTCGCTCTACGGTGCTGCCTTCGAGGCACAGTGGCGAATTCCCGCTTTCGCGCGCTTCGGCGAACAGGCGGACAGCCGCCCGGTCTATCGCGAGTTCAGGCGCCAACTCCAGTCGCTCCGCTGGCTACGCGGCGGACGGAGCGACCGCCCGTGGATATTGAAGCTGCCGCAGTTCGCGCAGGATCTGGACGCTGTGCTCGGCAGCTTTCCCGACGCGCGGCTCGTGATTCTTCACCGCGATCCGGTCGCAGTCGTCGCGTCATCGGCCTCGCTCGTCCACAATCAGATGACGATCCAGTCCGACAGCGTCGATCGCGGGTGGATCGGGGGCGAATGGCTCCGCAAGACCGCCTTGCGCCAGCACCGCATCGGCGAAGCGCGGAGCACGGCCACCGCGCCGTCGGTCGACGTCGATTATCGCGCGATGCAGGATGACTGGCGGGAGCAGATCAGCCGGATCTACGCGATGCTCGGCCTGACCTTCACCGGGGCGGTCGAGCGTCGGATGCAGCGCTTCCTCGCCTCGACCGATCACGCCGCGCTCAGCGGTCATCGCTACGACCTGACCGACTTCGGCCTGACCGAGGATAGGGTGCGCGCCGCAATGGCCGGGCGATCAGGCGGCGACACTGCTCCACGGCCCGGTGATCGCCAGCGTCCGGCCGGGGCTGAAGGCGTTGACGAACAATGTCGCGCCGTCGGGTGAGAAGCAGGCACCGGCAAGCTCGGTCTGCGCACGAAGCCGCGCGAAGGTGTAAAGACGGCCCGACGGGGTGACGCCGCGCAGATGATTATCGACGGTCGCGCTGTACTGATCCTCGCAGACGATCAGATGGCCGTTGGGCGCCACCGTCAGGTTGTCGCCGAAATTGAAAAGCTGCGGATCGGTCGATTCGACGAAGATCTGTAATTCGCCGGGTTCATCGGCTTCCCTCGGATCGCCTTCGAACCGCGAGGGGCGGTAGCGCATGACCTGTCCCAGCTTCGCCGCACCGCCGGAGGTGCAGCAGAAGAAGAATTCGCCGTCGCCGAAATGAATGCCCTCGCCGCGCGCGAACAGCACAGCCCCCCTGGCAGCGCCGCGCTGGCGCAAGTCATCGTCCGGGCTATCGACATGGTCGAGGTCGATCCAGCGCGTCGGCGCCCTGACGCCCTGCGGCAGGGTCACGCCGTTCCAGTTGCGGCTGTCGGCACCGCCCGCACCCGCAAACGCCAGCGCCTGCAGCCGCCCGCCGCGCGCCAGATCAGTCCGCGCGTCGGGAAGGAAGCGGTACAGCAGACTGTCTTCGCGATCCTCGGTCAGATAGACGATGCCCGTGCGCGGGTCGATCGCCGTGGCTTCGTGGTTGAAGCGCCCCATGGCGGTCAGCGGCACCGGCGCCACCAGTCCGCGCGTGGCCGCCGGCACCTCGAACACCCAGCCATGATCGCGGGCGACGCCATTGCCGGCGCGCGTGACGTCTTCCTCGCACGTCAGCCAGCTGCCCCAGGGCGTGTTGCCGCCCGCGCAATTGCGGATCGTGCCCACGAGGCTGAGATGCTGCGCCTCGACCCGGCCGCTCGCCAGATCATAGATCAGCGTGGTCGTGCCGCCCGGCAGCGCGCGGCCGTCGGTGTCGCGATCATAGGCGGCAAGCCCGCTGCCCGCTCCGCCCGAAAAGGCACCGCGCGCCAGATCGCGCACCCGCAGTTCATGATTGCGGACCAGCGCAACGCGGCTGCGGTCCACGGCGAAGCAGCCCATGCCGTCGAAATTGTCGGGCACAGCCAGCCCGTCGTCCATGCGATCGCCAAAAGACGAGATCACGCGATAGGAAAAGCCCCGGGGCAGGTCGAGCAGCCCGTTCGCGTCCGGCTCCAGCGGACCGTAGCCGGGAATCTTCTCACCCTTGCTGCCTGGCAAGCCCATTCCGCTGCCGCTGCCGCTCCCGGCGGTGCAGGCCCCCAGCAGCCCCGAAAAGGCCAGGGTCGCGGCGGAGAGGGCGAAGCTGCGCCGATCAAGGCGGAGCGCATGGTCATGCCGGGCGGTCATGACAGACAGATAGCGTTGGAAAGCGACAATTCCATGGCGATCAGCAGGTTTTCGCGCTGCGCATCCGCGCGTGTGGCTCCCGTCACAATCGCCCGCACCGCTGCGCGCTATCCCGCTTGACAGCAATGGCGCGACCCGACGCCATACCGGCAGGAAAGCATGACATGACCTCTTCCGACATTGTTCATCGGCCAGCGGGCGAAGGCCCGGTCCACACTATTCTCGGCATGAACCACCGCTACCTCCTCCTGGCCAGCGAGAGCGCCGGGCACTTCATGACCTTTGTCCTCGACGTACCGCCCGGATGCGGCGCGCCCATGCACCGCCATGACCGCGAGAGCGAAGCGTTCTTCATGCTGGAGGGCGAAATCACCGCGATGCATCAGGACGGCAGTTCCACGGTCATCGGCGAGGGCGATTTCGTGTGGTTCGGCCCCGGCCACGCGCACTGCTTCGCCAATGCGGGCGACGTGCCGGCCCGTGCGCTCATCATCCAGGCGCCGGGCGTGGAAGCGGAATGCTTCTTCAACGGGGTCGAGGCAGCGCAGGCGCGAGCCGGTTTCACGCCCGAGCGCGATGTCGCCGAAATCGGCGCGCGTCACGGCGTACGTGTTCTCCAGCCGGCCTGATCGCTCCCCAGCCGGCTGGGCCAGCCGGACGCCGCCTTTGCCCGGGGGCGTCCGGCGATCCCTCAGTCGAAGAGCGAGCTGACCGAGCTTTCGTCGGCGATCCGCTTGACCGCCTCGCCCAGCAGCGGCGCGATGGTCAGCGGCCGGATGCGGTTGCTGGCGGCGACGGCATCGGTGGGCTGGATCGAGTCGGTGATCACCAGCTCGTGCAGCGCAGACCCCTCGACGCGCGCCACCGCGCCACCCGACAGCACGCCATGCGTGACATAGGCGACCACATCCTCCGCCCCCGCTTCCTTGAGCGCGTGCGCCGCGTTGCAGAGCGTCCCCGCCGAATCGACGATGTCATCGATCAGGATGCAGAATCGGTCCTTCACATCGCCGATGATGTTCATCACTTCCGATTCGCCTGCCCGCTCGCGGCGCTAGTCGACGATCGCGAGAGGGGCATTGTCGAGGCGCTTGGCCAGCGCGCGCGCGCGCACCACGCCGCCCACGTCGGGCGACACCACCATCATGTTGCGGCCCGAAAAGCGCGCCTGGATGTCAGCGGACATGACCGGGGCTGCGAACAGATTGTCGGTCGGTATGTCGAAGAAGCCCTGGATCTGGCCGGCGTGGAGATCGACCGACAGCACCCGGTCGGCGCCCGCCGTGGTGATGAGATTGGCGACCAGCTTGGCGGAGATGGGCGTACGCGGGCCGGGCTTCCGGTCCTGCCGGGCATAGCCGAAATAGGGGAGGACCGCCGTGATCCGGCGGGCCGACGCACGCTTCAGCGCGTCGATCATGATCAGCAGTTCCATAAGGTTGTCGTTGGCGGGATAGCTGGTCGACTGGACGACGAACACGTCCTCGCCGCGCACATTCTCGTGCACCTCGACGAAGATCTCCTCGTCGGCGAAGCGCCTGACGCTCGCTTCGGTCAGCGGCAGTTCGACATAGTCCGCGATTGCTTTCGCCAGCGGCAGATTGCCGTTGCCCGACATGATCTTCATTGCGTCCCGCACCTTTGTACTGGTCATTGCCCTGCGACCACGGCCTTTAACGAGCGCGGGGGGCGGAGGGAAGGTCCGCTTTGCGCTTTGAAAAGGGAGGCCGCCCCGCATAGAGGGCATGCATGACCGTCATCACCCGTTTCGCCCCGTCGCCCACCGGGCGGCTGCACGTCGGCAACATCCGCACGGCGCTCCACAACTGGCTGTGGGCACGCCGCCACGGCGGGCGATTCCTGCTGCGGATCGACGACACCGATGCCGAACGGAGCGAGGAAGCCTTTGTCGAGGCGATCCGCGCCGACCTCCGCTGGCTCGGCCTCGACCATGACGGGGAGGCGCGGCAGTCGGAGCGCTTCGATCTGTACCAGCGGCATTTCGACCGGCTGGTCGCCGAAGGCCGTGTCTATCCCGCCTATGAGACAGCGCAGGAGCTGGACCTCAAGCGCAAGGTGCAGCTCGGGCGGGGCCTGCCGCCGGTCTACGACCGCGCCGCGCTCGCTCTGGGACCGGAGGAGCGCGCCGCGCTGGAGGCGGAGGGGCGGACGCCGCACTGGCGTTTCCGGCTCGATCATGCCTCGCCCATCGTCTGGGACGATATGGTTCGGGGCGAGCAGCGCTTCGACCCCGCCTTGCTGTCCGATCCGGTGATCCGTCGCGCCGATGGGAGCTGGCTCTACATGCTCCCCTCCGCGATCGACGATGTCGACATGGGGATCACGCATGTCGTTCGCGGCGAGGATCATGTGTCCAACACCGCGGCGCAGATCCAGATGTTCACAGCGCTCGGCGCCGAGCCGCCGCGCTTCGCGCACGAGGCGCTGCTGATGGGGCGCGAGGGCAAGCTGTCCAAGCGTCTCGGCTCGCTGGGGTGCGATGCCTTCCGCGAGCAAGGGCTTGAGCCGATGGCGATCCTGTCGCTGCTGGCACGGCTGGGCACCAGCGATCCGGTCGAGCCGTTCACGGAGATCGCGCCGCTGATCGCGGGCATCGACTTTGCCCGCTTCGGTCGCGCGCCCGCGCGCTTCGACGAGGAGGAACTGGCCGCGCTGAACGAGAAGATCGTCCACCAGCTCCCTTTCGAGTCGGTCGCGGAAAGGCTTCCCGGCGGCATGGACGCCACGGCATGGGAAGCGATCCGTCCGAACCTCAGGACGGTGACCGACGCCGCCGACTGGTGGGCGGTCGCCACCGGAGAGATCGCGCCGCCCGACCTCGGCGACGAGGACCGCGTGTTCGTGGATCAGGCAGCGGCGCTGCTCGCCGAGCAGCCCTTCGGCGCCGATACGTGGAAGACGCTGACCGGCGCGCTCAAGGACCGGACGGGACGCAAGGGCAAGGCGCTGTTCATGCCGCTTCGCCTTGCGCTGACAGGGCGCGAGCATGGGCCGGACATGTCGGCCTTTCTCTCCGTGATTGGTCGCGAGCGGGCGGTGGAGCGATTGAGAAGCGCTGGCTTCACGCAGGAATGATCACCGTGCCTGCGAAGGCAGGAGCACGGCAGCGAGAGCCGAGGCGCACGGGCGCACCGTCTCCGCGCAGCGCACTCACCCGCTGATCGGTCGCCGCCCAGCAGAGACCGTTGAACGAAACTGGCGGCGACTCCAGGTCAACGTGCTCCTGCGAAGGCAGGAGCCCAGGGTTAGCCGGCACGCCCTCTGGCCCTCGGCTCCTGCTTTCGCAGGAGCACCGCAGCTCGAACCGAGGCGCTCGGGCGCACCGTCTCCGCGCAGCGCACTCGCCCGCTGATCGGTCGCCGCCCAGCAGACACCGTTGAACGAGACTGGCGGCGGCGGCTCCAGGTCACCGTGCTCCTGCGAAGGCAGGAGCCCAGGTTGGCCGGCACGCCCTGTTGCCCTGGGCTCCTGCCTTCGCAGGAGCACCGCAGCGCGCCAAGTACGGGCGCACCGTCACCCCCGCAGCGCATTCTCCCGCAACGCCTCGATGATAGCGGAGAAGTCGCGCCCGCCGTTACCCGCCGCATCGAACGCGGCATAGAGCGCCGCCGCGCGCTCGCCCATCGGGACCGACGCGTCCGCCGCATCCGCCGCCGCCATCGCCAGGTTCAGGTCCTTGAGCATCAGCGCGGTGGCAAAACCACCCTGATAGCCATTGTCCGCCGGGCTCTGCGGTCCAACGCCGGGAACCGGGCAATAGCTGGTCATCGACCAGCTCTGCCCCGACGCCTTGGACGAGATGTCGTAGAAGGTCTGAAGGTCGAGTCCGAGCTTGGCGGCGAGCGCGAACGCCTCGCAGGTCGCGACCATGGTCGCCCCCAGCAGCATGTTGTTGCAGATCTTCGCCGCCTGTCCGGCGCCGCTCGCGCCGGCATGGATCACCGCCTTGCCCATGCACGCCAGGATCGGTTCGGCGCGGGCGAACGCCGCGTCGGTGCCGCCGACCATGAAGGTCAGCGTACCGCCATTCGCCGCCGCGATGCCGCCCGACACCGGCGCGTCGACCATGGCATAGCCGCCCGCCTCGGCGGCGGCGGCGACACGGCGCGCGGTCTCGACGTCGATGGTCGAACAATCGAGGAGCAGCGCCGACGCCGGCGCATGGCCGATCACGTCGCCCGTATAGACGCTCTCGACGATCTTGCCGTTGGGCAGCATCGTGACGACCGCCTCGACACCGGCCACAGCGTCGCGGACATGGGTGAAGGGCGTGCAGCCATTCTCGGCCGCCTTCGCCAGCGCCGCATCGGCAAGGTCGAAGGCGTGGACCTCATGCCCCGCCTTGACCAGATTGGCGGCCATGCCCCCGCCCATGTTGCCGAGGCCGATGATCGCGATCTTCATAGGTCGATTCTCCTGTCATCCGGGAGCAGGTCAGGCGCCGATCGGCTGCCACTCCTCCTGCGCCGGCAGCGGCGCGAAAATGGCGTCGATCAGCGAGTCGCTGACCGCTTCGGGCGTCGGGGGGTTCCAGCGCGGCGCATTGTCCTTCTCGACAATGACCGCACGAACCCCCTCGGCAAAGTCGGGCCGTGTCAGCACGCGCGCCGCAATCCGGTATTCGAGCGCCATATTGGCGGCGAAGTCGCTCAGGCGGCGGCTTTCGCCGAGCTGCCGAAGCGCCACCTTGCAGGTCTGCGGGCTCTTGGTGCGCAGCGTCGCGAGCGTTGCCGTCGCCCATTCGCCGCCGTCCGCTTCGAGGGCGGCGATGATTTCCTCCAGCCGGTCGGCAGCGAACAGCCGGTCGATGTCCTCCCCATGCGCCATGATCTTCGCCGGCGGCGGCGCGACCGACAGGTCCGCGAGCACGGCCTCCACCTCGCCCGGAGCGGCGGCGATCCGCTGCTTGGCCTCGGGCAGCGCGGCAGCGGGAAGATAGTGTGTCGCCAAACCCAGCGCCAGGCACTCCGCCCCGTCGATCCGGCCGCCGGTCAGCGCGAGATATTCGCCCATCTGGCCGGGCAGGCGCGACAGATACCAGCCGCCACCGACGTCGGGGAACAGGCCGATACCCGTTTCCGGCATGGCGAAGCGCGTATTCTCGGTCGCGACGCGATAGCGCGCGGGCTGCGAAATGCCGACCCCGCCGCCCATGGTGATGCCGTCCATGAACGCCACGATCGGCTTCGCATAGGTGAACATCAGATGGTTCAGCCGATATTCGTCGGCGAAGAACTGACGGCCCTTGGCGCCGCCATCTTCCAGCGCGGAACTGCGCAGCAGGTTGATATCCCCGCCCGAGCAAAAGCCGCGCCCTTCGGCATGGTCGAGCAGGACCAAACGAATCGCCGGGTCCGCCGCCCATGCGACGAGGCGATCGGTCATGGCGAGGACCATGTCGTGAGTCAGCGCGTGGATCGTCCTGGGCCTGTTCAGGCTGATGAAGCCCGCTTCGCCTTCGGTGCGGAACAGCACGGCCGCGTCATCGCCGCCGCTCATTTGAGCAGGTCCCGCCCGACGATCATGCGCATCACCTCGTTCGTGCCCTCAAGGATGCGGTGGACGCGCAGATCGCGCCACAGCCGCTCGATCGGATAATCCATGAGATAGCCATAGCCGCCGTGCAACTGGAGCGCCCGGTCGACAACCGACGACCCGGTATCGGTCGCCAGCCGCTTGGCCATGGCGGCGAAGCGGGTCTTGTCGGGCGCATCCCCCGTCACCTTGGCGGCGGCGAGGTAGAGCAGCGCGCGCGCCGCCTCAAGCTCGGTCGCCATGTCGGCCAATGTGAACTGCGTGTTCTGGAAATCGGCGATGCGCTGGCCGAACTGCTGCCGGTCCCTGGTGTAGGCGACCGTTTCGTCGATCGCGCGCTGGGCGCCGCCGAGCGAGCAGGCGCCGATGTTGAGGCGTCCGCCATCGAGGCCCATCATGGCGATGCGGAACCCCTCGCCCTCCTCGCCCAGCCGGTTCTCGACCGGCACGCGGACGCCGTCGAGGATGAGCT
>CAZJCT010000083.1:0-11451 GCA_964544675.1 uncultured Sphingobium sp. | reverse complement strand
ACCCGATCGACATTCCGGAGGATGTCGCGGGCCAGCTCGGCAACCGGGTGCAGCACGCGCTTCGCGCCTTCACCCCGCGCGACCAGAAGGCGATCAAGGCGGCGGCGGAGACGTTTCGCGCCAATCCCGGCGTCGATGTCGCGACCGTCATCACCGAGCTGAAAGTGGGTGAGGCGCTGGTCAGCCTGCTTCAGGACGACGGCAGCCCGTCGCCCGTCCACCGCACGTTGATCGCGCCTCCCCGATCAAGGCTCGGCCCGGTCGATACCAAGGAGCGGGCGATCATCCAGTCGCTGTCGCCGGTCGCGGGCAAATATGACGAGACGATCAACCGCGAATCGGCCGCCGAACTGCTGAACGCCAAGGCTGCCGCTGCTGCCTCCGCCGCCGAGGAGGCGCGGGCCAACGAGGCCGCCGCGAAGGAGGCCGCCGCCCGCGCCAAGGCCGAGGCGAAGGAACGCGAGCGCCAGCTCAAGGATCAGGCGCGCGAGGAGGCGAAGCGCGCACGCGAAGCCGCCAAGCCTTCGCAGGTCGATCGCGCCATCCAGTCCGCCACCCGCTCCGCCGCCAGCTCGATCGGGCGTCAGGTCGCCAATGAGATCGGCAAGGCGGTGCTGGGCGGCGGATCGCGCAAGAAGGGCGGCGGGATCGTCGGCGGGCTGGTGCGCGGCATATTGGGCGGGTTGTTCAAATAGGTTGGAGCCCCTCCTCTTCAGAGGAGGGGTTGGGGTGGTGCTGCAACGTCGAGCCGGTTGCTGCGCTAGCGATGCTGCGCATCGCCACCACCCCCTTCCCCTCCTCTGAAGAGGAGGGGCCACATCCGCTTCGCCAAGGCCCTCACCCCATCGCCCAGATCCCCACGGGCGGGGCGCCGGCGATGGGGTGGAGCCAGGTCGCGACGAGCCAGATCGCGGTTCCCAGTGCCAGCGCACGCACGCCCGGCCAGGCGGCGGTCCAGGCGATCCGGCCGCTGATCTGGCCGGCGAACGGCACGAAGGCGGTGCGGCGCATCCAGCCGCGCCAGGCGTCGCCCACCAGCCGCCGTTTTTTCCTGTCCTGCCCGCGCGCGCCGACCAGCGACAGCAAAGCGACTGCACCGCCGAGGATCGCGGTTCGCGGGGTGGGCCAGACCAGCACGTGCACCGCCGCCCACAGGATGAAGCTCCACAGCATCGGGTGGCGGGTGATGGCATAGACCCCTGCCGCGCGGTCGGGCACCGTCAGCCTGTGCGCGGGGTCGGGCGAGGCCGGGTTGCCGAAGAAACTGCCCGCGAGCAGGACCGACGCCACAAGCATCGCCAGTGACGCGAGCATCCAGCCCCAGCCGGACGGGCTCCATGACGGCGCCTGCGGCGGCATCGCCCGCGCCGCCATCACCATCCACAGGAAGGTGGCGAGCGCGATCAGGCTATAGAGCCCGAGAAACGGCCCCTCGCCGATCCGCCGCACCAACGGCGCGCGGAGCGGGTGCGAAAGAACAAGATGCGTGCCGACGAACAGGCCCGCCGCGAGCAGCAATTGCGCCGTCATCGCCGCCTCTCCCCCATTTGTTTCGGGCACGGTATAGCGATTTTCAAGGGCTTGGCCAAGCGATTGGCAGAGCGCGGCGCGGGGCTTAAGAGGGCGGCAACGTGCCCCGCCGTCTTCCTCCTTCGCCCGAACCCTTCGTGCTGCTCGACGACGCCCGGTCGGGGGCTGGGGCAGATGCGCGCCTCTATCGCGATCTGGCGGGGGTGGTCGTGGCGACCGGGCCGGAGGACATCCAGCCGGCGCTGGCGCAGTTGAAGGCGGCGCGCGCGCAGGGCCTCCATGCGGCGGGCTACATCGGCTACGAGGCGGGTCTGGCGCTGGAACCGAAGCTGGCGGGCATGGCGCCGGCAATGGCAGAGGAGCCGCTGCTCTGGTTCGGCCTGTTCCGCTCGGCCGACCGGCTGGCGGCGGAGGACGTCCCGGCGCTGCTGCCCGATTCGGGGGACGCGGCAGTCGGCGTGGTGCAGCCGGGCATCGGGCGAGATGCCTATGAGGACGCCATTGGCAGCACGCTCGCGCTGATCCGCGCCGGCGACATCTATCAGGCGAACATCACCTTCCCCGCGCGCGTGGCGGTGGCGGGCGACCCGCTCGCCGCCTATGCCGCGATCCGCCCGCGCGCCGGGATGGGGCATGGCGCCATCGTTCGCCACGACGGCCGCCATATCCTCAGCTTCTCGCCGGAAAGCTTCTTCGCGCTCGACGGCGATGTGCTCAGCGCCCGGCCGATGAAGGGGACCGCGCGTCGCCATGCCGATCGCGACGCCGACGACCGGGCGGCCGCCGCGCTCGCCGCCGATCCCAAGCAGCGGGCGGAAAATCTGATGATCGTCGACCTGCTGCGCAACGACCTGTCGCGGGTGTGCCAGGCAGGCAGTGTGCGCGTGCCGCGCCTCTTCGCCATCGAGCGCTATCCGACCGTTCACCAGATGGTGTCGGACGTCATCGGACGCCTGTCGCCCGGACTCGACGCCGTCGATGTGCTGGCGGCGCTGTTCCCATGCGGGTCGGTGACGGGCGCGCCTAAAATCCGCGCGATGGAGGTCATCGCCGCGACCGAAGGGGCTCCGCGCGGGATCTACACGGGCAGCATCGGCAGCATCGATGCCGACGGCAGCGCGCGCTTCAACGTCGCCATCCGCACGCTGGTCCTCGATGCCGGATCGGGCGTCGCGGAACTGGGCCTGGGATCGGGCATCGTCGCGGACTCATCGGCGGCGGACGAATGGACCGAATGTCTCGACAAGGCGCGGTTTCTGGGCGAAGTTGAGGATGAGGCGCGGGCCAGCGCCACATCAGCCAGCGCTACAGGGGATGGCGATTGACCGGGACGGCAGCGACGCGCTTTGATCTCTACGAAACCATGGCGTTCGACCCGCATGAGGGCTTTCCCAACCTCGACCGCCACATCGCGCGGATGCAGGCGAGCGCCGAACGGCTGGGCTTTCGCTTCAATCGCCATGCGATGCGCAACGACCTCCAGACCGCGACCTTTCGCGTCACCGAGCCGTCGCGGGTGCGCGTGCTGCTGGCGCGTGGCGGCGCGCTCGCGGTCGAGGTGCGCCCGGCAACGCCGTGGCCCGACGCGGTGGTGCGGGTCTGCATTGTGCCGCGCGACGCGGCGGCCGATGATCCACGCCTCTGCCACAAGACGACCGACCGGCGCATCTACACCGCCGCGATGGCGCGGGGCGGAACCTATGAAGTGCTGCTGACCGACAGCGAGGGCTATCTGACCGAGGGCAGCTTCACGTCGCTGTTCGTCGAACGGGGCGACAAGCTCGTCACGCCGCCGCTGTCGCGCGGCCTTCTGCCCGGCATCCTTCGCCAGCAGCTTCTTGACATGAACGAGGCGGTGGAGGGCGACCTGACCGTCGCCGACCTGCAGGGCAATTTCTTCATCGGCAACTCAGTGCGCGGCCTCGTCGCCGCGACACTGGTTGAACGCCGGGGCCAAGCCCGCTAAAGCGCCCCGGCTCGCGCCTCCGCGCGCGCGCTTTCCTCAGCACGCCTGCCAGTCCGAAAGGTCCGACCATGCCCCGCATCTCCGCCGCACTCGGCCGCATACAGCCCAGCGCAACGCTCGCCATGTCCGGGCGCGTCAACGAGCTGAAGCGGCAGGGCATCGATGTCATCGGCCTGTCGGCGGGCGAGCCCGACTTCGACACGCCCGATTTCGTCAAGGACGCGGCGATCGCGGCGATCCGTGGCGGGCAGACCAAATATACGACGGTCGACGGCACGGCCGAGCTGAAGGACGCGATCGCGCTCAAGTTCCGCCGCGACAATGGGCTGGAGTACAAGCCCGCGCAGATCAGCGTGAACTCCGGCGGCAAGCACACGCTGTTCAACGCGCTCGCCGCGACCGTGGATGTGGGCGACGAGGTCATCATCCCCGCGCCTTACTGGGTCAGCTATCCCGACATCGTCGCCTATTGCGGCGGCACGCCCGTCATCATCGCGGCCGGTGCCGATCAGGGCTACAAGATCACGCCGCAGCAGCTCGACGCGGCGATCACGCCTGCCACGCGCTGGGTGCTGCTCAACTCGCCCTCCAACCCGACCGGCGCGGCCTATAGCGCCGCCGAGCTGAAGGCGCTGGGCGAGGTGCTGCTGCGCCATCCGCATGTCCTCGTCATGACCGACGACATGTACGAGCATGTCTGGTACGCCGACACGCCCTTTGCCACGATCGCGCAGGTATGTCCGGAGCTTTACGACCGGACGCTGACCGTCAACGGCTGCTCCAAGGCCTATTCGATGACCGGCTGGCGGATCGGCTTCGCGGGCGGTCCCGACTGGATCATCAAGGCGATGGCGGCGCTCCAGTCGCAGTCGACCTCCAATCCCTGCTCGATCAGCCAGGCGGCGGCGGTGGCCGCGCTGACGGGGGATCAGGGCTTTCTTGACGAGCGCAACGATGCCTTCCGCAAGCGCCGCGACCTCGTCGTCGCGATGCTGAACGATGCGCCGGGGCTCAACTGCCCGGTGCCCGAGGGCGCGTTCTACGTCTATCCCGACGCGTCGGGCTGCATGGGCAAGACGACGCCCTCGGGCCGGAGGATCGAAACCGACGAGGATCTGATCGGCTATTTCCTCGACGAGCATCGCGTTGCGGCGGTGCATGGCGGCGCCTTCGGCCTCGCCCCTGCCTTCCGCATCAGCTACGCGACGTCCGAAGCGGCGCTGAAGACGGCCTGCACCCGCATCCAGGAAGCCTGCGCCGCGCTGAAGTGACGCACGGCGGGCGCTGCGCGCTCGCAAGGCGTTTCCGCTCAGCCACCGTTCAACTTGGCACCGCTAGGCAGATGCGCATCGGGTGACCGGCATCACGCCGCGTCATTCGCCGGGTTTGTAACGTCGTGCCATCGACAGCCGAATGGCAGTGCGTGACGGGAAAGCGAGACAGACGATGATGCGTCTTCTGACAAGCGATGTGATGGTGCGGTTTCTTGGCGGTTTTGCGATCGGCTGCATGCTGGTCGTCGTCGGTGTACAGGATCTTCTGAATGTCGCGCTTTAGGTTCGGGCGCGTCGCTGCGGCGGCGCTGCTGTCCGCCTGCGCCCTGTCGCCGGCGGCGGCCGAGCGCGTGGTCGAGGCTCCCGTGCCCAGGATCGACGCGCCGTCGAGCGGCAAGCTCGCCACCGCGATCTTCGCTGGCGGCTGCTTCTGGGGCGTCGAGGCGGTGTTCAGCCATGTGAAGGGCGTGAAGCGGGTGGTGTCGGGCTATGCCGGTCCGTCGGGCGAGACGGTCGATTATGACAGCGTCAGCAGCGGCCGGACCGGTTTCGCCGAGGCTGTCCGCGTCACCTATGATCCGCGTCAGGTCAGCTATGCGACGCTGATGCGCGTGTTCTTCTCGGTCGTCGCCGATCCCACGACGCTCAACCACCAGGGCCCCGATCATGGCACCCAGTATCGCAGCGCGCTGTTCCCGCTGACGCCCGATCAGGACAAGGCGGCCCGTGCCTATATCGCGCAGCTCCAGAAGAGCGGCCTGTGGTCCGATCCGATCGTGACGAAGGTGGAGCGCTACCGCGGCTTTCAGCAGGCGGAAGGCGAGCATCAGGACTTCATGCGCCGCAATCCGCGCCACCGCTATATCGTCACCTGGGACAAGCCCAAGGTCGATGCGCTGAAGACGCTTTATCCCGCGCTTTGGTCAGACAAGCCGTCGGCCTGACACCGCCCGCTTCCCGCTATCCCCCGGACACGAAAGACCCCCGCTCCAGGGGGCTTCGGAGCGAGGGTCTCGTATCGCGGCCATAACGGGATCGCCGCTGAGCGTGACGGCGGCGGAGGGCGGGTAACAGGGGGGAAATCCCGCTCTCTCGCCGTCGTCACAGTGTCTTGTTAACTCACGTCACATGAGCGGACGATGAATGAAAAGGCTGAACGGCGCGGAAAGCAGTCACCCCTGCGGTTCAGCGCTGCGGCCCGCGCTGATTGGGTCGGGGATCGCGCCATTTGAACGCGCTGTCGGCGATCGCCGCGCCATATGTCGGGTCGGTCAGACGGATGTTGGTGCGGTTGCCCTGCGCGTCCCTGGCGACCCATCCGTAAAGCTCGATACCGGCCGGCGCGGCGGGATCGCGCTTGAAGACGAGATTGATGGTGCCGAATTCCGGCCGCTCGGGATCGCGCACGTTGACCGACAGCACGCGCGGGTCGCCGGTGGGCATGACCGTGCCATAGCGGGTGAGGTCGCGTTTCGGGTCGAGCAGCGCGCCGAGCGGCGAATTGCGGATCGGCCAGCGCTGCACCTGCGACACCTCGTAATCCACCATGTACAGCGAGCGGCCGTCGGCGACGATCAGCATCGGCACGCCCTTGCCATAGTCGAAGCGGATATGGCCGGGCTGTTTCCAGAGGAGCTTGCCGGTCTGCACCTGGCCGTTGGGGCTGGTCTGGGTGAAGCGGGCGGAAAGCGTCGTGATCGCGCGGATGTGCCGCTGCACCCGTTGCAGATCCTCATTAATGCCGGCGCGCTGTTGCTGCGCCTCGGCGGGTGCGGCAAGCGGCAAGGCGGCGCCGGTCGCCAGCGCTGCCGCGCCCAGCATCGTCAACAGCGCGAAGCGGGCAGGGCGGCCAGGGCGGCCACGGCGGGCGAGGCGGGGGGTGCGGTGTGAATGTCTCATGCGGTCTGTCTATGGCCTCCGGCTTGAATGTCCACTGAACCCGGGACGACGCGCGGGGCGTCGCGGGTGATGGTTAAGCGAACGATCGGCATGTCCGTTCAGCAGGTGGAAGAGGGCGCGGGTCCAGCGTGCATCATCACCTTGGAATCACAGCAGATGTTGAAACGTATCAGGACCGAGGATGTCGCGCCCGGCATGTTCCTTCACAAGCTGGAGGGCGCATGGTTCTCGCATCCATTCTGGCGCAAGAAATTCCTGCTGGAGGACGAGGAGCAGGTCGCGCGGCTGAAGGCCACGGGCGTCGAATGGGTGCACATCGACATGTCGCTCAGCCGCCCGGCCGAGCCGCAGCGCAAGCCGGGTGCTCCCGCCAATGACGATTCGCAGCGTCGCGCGCAGATCCTTCGCCGCGCGCGGGAGAATGACCTCTATGTCGACCGCGCCGCCGGTGTGCGGCCAGCGCCCCCACCGCCGCCGGTGCGCAGCACGGCGCATGTCGCGCTGTCGGCGGAGATCAGCGCTGCCGCCAATGTCGCGCGCCGGTCGCAGACGATCGTTCGCGACCTGGTGTCGCAGGTGCGGCAGGGCAAGGCGATCGGGCGCGGCGCGCTCGAACCCGTCGTCAACGACATCATGGCGTCGGTCGAACGCCACCCGCATGCCTTCACCGGCATATTGCGGCTGATGAAGACCAGCGACTATCTCTATCGCCACGCGCTCTCGGTCAGCGCGCTGATGATGAACCTCGCCAACCAGATCCGGCTTCACACGGCGCAGGTTCACGAGGCGGGGCTTGCCGGACTGTTGATGGACGTCGGCATGGGCCATGTCCCGCCCGAGCTGTTCCACAAGGAAGGCGTCATGAACGACGCCGAATATGCGATCGTTCGCGGCCATACCACGCTGGCGCGCGATTTCATGGGCATCGGCGGCGACATACCGGAGGAGGTGCTGGACGTCTGCCTGCATCACCACGAACGGCTCGACGGCAGCGGTTATCCCGACGGGCTGAGCGGCGACCAGATCAGCCTCTATGTCCGCATGGCGGCGATCTGCGACACGTTCGACGCGATGACGTCGCGCCGGCCGCACAGCATGGGCGAGAACCCGGCGATCGTGATGCAGAAGCTGTCTCTCGACACCGACCGGCTCGACGGCGACCTGCTGGAGGCGTTCAAGCGCACCGTGGGCGTCTATCCGACCGGGTCGCTGGTCCGGCTCGAAAGCGATCAACTCGCCATCGTGGTCGATACCGATGCCCAGAATCCCGCAGCGCCCAAGGTCCGCGCCTTCTACGCGGTGGCCGGCAACCGCATGATCCTGCCGCAGGACATCGACCTTGCCCGGGGCAGCGACGCGGTGGTGAGCGCGGAGCGGCCGCAGGACTGGCCGCTGCCCGATTGGGAAAAGCTCAGCACCAAGCTCTACGGCCGCGCCGTCGGCCTCAGCGCCTGAGGGCATCCCGGAGCGGGCAGGCATCGAGCGCGAGCGGTTCGCGGACATCGGCGCTGTCGTCGAGCGGCCGTTGGAAAAGCGCGACATCGATCCAGCGCCCGAGCTTGTAGCCGGCGCGGTGGAGCGTGCCCGTGTGCGCGAAACCAAAGCGGCGATGAAGCGCCTCGCTCGGCCGGTTGGGAAGGGCGACGAGCGCGATCGCCTGCCGATAGCCAAGCGCGATCAAGAGGTCGATCAGCGTGCGGTACAGCGCGCTCCCGACGCCGTGCCTGTGCGCCTGTGCATCGACATAGACGGTCGGCTCCACCGTGAAGCGATAGGCGTGGCGTGGATGATAGGGCGCGGCATAGGCATAGCCCATGACCTGCCCGGCCGCGTCCTGTGCCACGATCCACGGCAGTTCCTGCGCCCGGCGCGCGGCGATCCGCTCCGCCATGGCCGCAGGGTCGGGCGCTTCGGTCTCGAAGCTGATGTCGCTGCCCGTCACATAGGGGGCGTAGATGCGGGCGACGGCGGCGGCATCATCGGCCCCGGCGCACCGCAGGATCAGCGCATCAGCCACGCGCCCGCCTGTCGCAGCATGCTCTCGTCATCGCCGGAGGCAGCGGCGGCGCCCTGCGGCCGAAATCCGCGGCACTCCAGGCAGTCGGCGCGGATCGCGCTGCCCGACAGCATCGCGCGCGCATCGCCGATGGCAGAGCGAAGCGCCATGCGGCGCTGACCCGCCTGGCCGCTCAGCCAGTCGCGAGGGGCAGGGGCGGATGCCCGCGCGCCCCCCGACAGCATCGCGATGAACCGCGCAATGGGATCGGCCGGAGGGTCGAGATAGCGCGGCTGTGCGTCGCCGCCGTTGAGCCCCGCGCGCCGCGCCGCCTCCGCCACGGCATCGTCGAGCGAGCCGAAGCGATCGACAAGGCCGAGCTGGCGCGCCGTGCCGCCGGCCCACACCCGTCCCTCGGCGATCTGTTCGGCCTTCGCCGCCGGAATCTTGCGCGACGCGGCGACCAGGCCGACGAAGCGGCGGTAGACGTCCTCGACGCTCGCCTGGGCGAGCTGGTTGAAGGTGGGGCTGACCCCGCCGAGCAGGTCGGGCTCGCCCGACAGCGGCGTGGTCCTGACGCCGTCGGTGGTGATCCCCACCTTCGCCAGCGTACCCTCGAAGCTCGGCAATATGCCGAACACGCCGATCGAGCCGGTGATCGTGGAGGGTTCGGCGAAGATCGCGTCGCCCGCCGTGCTGATCCAGTAGCCGCCGCTCGCCGCGACATCGCCCATCGAGATGACCACGGGCATGTCCGCCTCGCGCGCCTCGTTCACCGCCTGGCGGATCGTCTCTGCGGCGGTCACGGAGCCGCCGGGGCTGTCGATGCGCACGACCAGCGCCTCGATCGTCTGATCGGCGAGCGCTTCGGCGATCAGACCGGAGATGGTGTCGGCACCCGCCACGCCCGTTCCCGCCTCGCCATCGACGATGTCGCCGACGACGCTGACCACCCCGACCTTGCCCGGCGACCGGCCGGGGGGATGGGCCAGCAGATAGTCCTCCATCGTGACCCCGGCGAAGCCCAGCGGATTGTCGCTGTCCTCGCCCGCCAGCTCGGTCAGCCGATCGGCAAAGGCATGGACATCGCCCTTGCGGTCGACGAGCTTGAGCCTGAGCGCCGCCTCGGCCGCGTCGCCGCCGAAGCGCTGCGCCACGACCAGCGGGTTGGCGGAATAGTCGGCGACGGGGGCCTTCGGTCGCGCCCGGCGCGCATTGTCCATCCAGCTCTCCCACAGCGACGCGGCAAGCGCGGTGCTGGCCTCGCGCGCCTCGGGCGACTGGTCGGTGCGGGTGAAGGGCTCGACGAAGCTCTTGTAAGTGCCGACGCGATAGATGTTGGCCGTGATCCCCAGCCGGTCGATCAGCCCCTTGTAGTAAAGCTGGCTGCCCCCGGGCCCCGCGAGCGCGACCATGCCAAACGGATCGAGCCAGATTTCGCTGGCATGGGCGGCGATCGCATAGCCGCTGTCGTCGTACAGCAGCGAGTGGACGAGGACCGGCTTGCCCGCGCGGCGCACCGTGTCGAGTGCGCGGCCGATCCGGATCGCCGACACCTGCCCCGCGCCCATGAAGCGCGACAGGTCGATCGCCACCGCCTTGACGCGGTCGTCGCGCGCGGCGGTCTCGATGGCATGGACGACATCGCGCAGCCGATATTCCTGGAGCGCCTGGGTCTCGCCGATCAGCGCCAGCGGGTCCTGCTGCGCGGGCTGTTCGACGACCACGCCGTCCAATGTGATGACCAGCGCGCCCGCGACGGGCGCGGCGCTCGGGCGGACGGCCGCGACGGCGGCATAGAGCAGGCCGAAGAAGAGCAGCAGGAAGACAAGGACGAGCGCGTCCTTGACGACCATCAATATGCGCCACGCCCCCTTGATGAATGCCATGATCTTCGCTCCGTCCTTGTTCTGCGGGGCGAGACTGGTCTGCCCGCCGGCCGATTGCGACCAGCGGGCAGCCTTAACAGCAGACCGGCGCGCTTAGAAGCGGTAGCCGACCGTCAGCTGCAGGATCGGATACACCTTGTAGTCGTCGACATCGTCCTGAACGTCGCGACGTTCCGCCTCAAGGTCGGAGGTGATCGTGGCGCAGCCGGTGGTCGCCGGGGTCGTGGCGCACGTACCACTGATGGTGATCGGATCAATCTTCGCCGAACCCTGGAACAGCGCGCCCGCTTCCACGCCGAAGACGAAACCGCTGCGGTTGCCACCCGCATAGCCGAGGGTCAGCGCAGGGGCGAAGTCATCGACCTTGGCGCGGGTCCGTGCGCTCGTCACCTCGGTCGCGGCGTCATACTCGACGCCGTTGAAGGTGAACGTGCCGCCGGTCGGCTCGGCGTCTGCCTTGGCGCGGTTGTTGTTGATGCGGAAGCCGCCGGATACGCGGAACCCGCCGCCGAACGGATAGACGTCCACCATCGCGCCGTAGGATTCGAGATCGACCGAGCCGTCATAGGTGATGTCATCCGAATCGAACTCGTGACTGACGCCGAGGAAGGACGCGCTGGCGCGGACGCCAAGCGTCTCGTTGAGCCGATAGCCGACTTCCGGCCCGATGCCGAGCGTGCCGCCGGTGATGCCCGCATAGAGATGGCCGCCTTCGTCCTGCGCCACGGCAGGAGTCGCGGCCAGCATCGTCGCGCCGGCGACAAGCGCCAGCGAAATCATCTTTTTCATGTTGATGGTCCCCGATTGAAGCTGGTGTGTCGCTTATGCTCTTTGATCGCGCCCCGTGCCCGCCGCTATCGGGGCGGTTTGTGACGGGAATATGGCTCTTCCGATCTA
>CAZJCT010000082.1:0-11509 GCA_964544675.1 uncultured Sphingobium sp. | reverse complement strand
CTTTGGCGAGCGTTCGGCCACGCATGAAGGCCTGAGGCGCGATCTCGATGACGCCGGCGGTGATGGCGCGTTCCCCCTTGTCGCCCGGCATCATGTCGTAGAGCGCGTCATAGAGCGGGCGCAGATAGGGATCGACCTTTTCCTTCATGTCGCCGGGCAGGAAGCCCAGCCGCTCGCCCGCCTCCACCGCCGGGCGCGACAGGATCAGCCGGTCGACCGAACCGGTGATCAGCTGGCTGACCGCCTGCGCGACCGCCAGATAGGTCTTGCCGGTGCCCGCCGGCCCCAGCGCGAAGATGATATCGTGGCGGCTGAGCGCCTCCATATAGTGGGCCTGCATCGCCGACCGCGGCACGATCGTCTTCTTGCGCGTGCGGATCATCACCGACGGCGGCGTCGCGACCTCGTGCCGGATGATCCCGTCGAGCGTCGGCTCCGACGACATCGAGATCACCGCCTCGACGACGCCCGAGTCGACATCCTGCCCCTGGACGATGCGGTTGTAGAGGCCGTTGAGCACGTCGCGCGCCTGCGCGGCGGCGGTCGCCTCGCCTTCGATCTGGATGCGGTTGCCGCGCGCCAGAATGTAGACGCCGAGCCGGTTCTCAATGGAAACCAGATTCTGGTCATATTGGCCGAACAATGCCCCCAGAAGCTGCGGGCGGTCGAAGACGACCTCGATCCGGACACGATCGCCGGACTGAGCGGGAGCAGGCTTACGGCTCATTCGATTCCCTTGCGGTGGAGCGACTCGCCGCCAAGATGGCGGCGGAACCGGCGCAACGCCAGCACCAATCGGACCGGTCAGGATGCAAGCGCAACCGTCAGCACGCCCGCGAGGCTGTTGGGACCCGCCGAGACGATGTCGACTTCGACCATGTCGCCGATCACGGCGTCGGCCGCATCGACATGCACCGACTGGAGCCAGGGGGTCTTGCCGACGAGCTGCCCCGCATGCCGCCCCTCGCGCTCGATCAATATCCCGGTGCGCCGGCCGACAAACGCGCGGTTGAACGCGATCTGATCGGCATTGATCTGCGCCTGCAACCGTTGGAGGCGGTCGTCCATCACATCGGCAGGCACCGCACCAGCCATCTCCGCCGCCGGGGTGCCGGGGCGCGGCGAATATTTGAAGCTGTAGGCCTGCGCGTAGCCGACCGCGCGCACCAGCGCGAGCGTCGCCTCGAACTCCGCGTCGCTTTCGCCGGGGAAGCCCACGATGAAGTCGCCCGACAGCGCGATGTCGGGACGGACGGCGCGAATCCGCTCGATCAGGCGGAGGTAGGAGGCGCTGTCATGGCTGCGGTTCATCGCCTTCAGCACCCGGTCGCTCCCCGCCTGAACGGGCAGATGGAGGAAGGGCATGAGCTTGCCCACTTCGGCATGCGCGGCAATGAGGCCGTCGGTCATGTCGTTGGGGTGGCTGGTTGTGTAGCGGATTCGCTCCAGCCCCGGCAGCCGGTCCAGCGCGCGGATCAGCCCGTCGAGACCCTGCGCCCTTCCCGCTTCGTCATCGCCCGTCCAGGCGTTGACGTTCTGGCCGAGCAGCGTGATCTCGCGCGCACCCGAATCGACCAGCGCCCGCGCCTCGTCGAGAATCGCGGCCCACGGCCGGCTGACTTCGGCGCCGCGCGTATAGGGCACCACGCAATAGGTGCAGAATTTGTCGCAGCCTTCCTGCACGGTCAGGAAGGCCGACACGCGCCGCCGCCCCGTGCGCGCCGGAAGCGCGTCGAACTTCGATTCGACCGGCATGTCGGTGTCGAGCGCCTCCTGCCCTGCCGCCGCGCGCGCGACCAGTTCGGGCAGGCGGTGATAGGCTTGCGGGCCGACGACGATATCGACCGTGCGGGCACGACGCCGGATCTCCGATCCTTCGGCCTGCGCAACGCAGCCCGCAACCGCGATCATCGGGCGGGAGCCGTCCTCGCGGCGCAGGCGACCGATGTCCGAATAGACCTTTTCCGCCGCCTTCTCGCGGATATGGCAGGTGTTGAGGACGACCAGGTCGGGCTCTCCGCCCTCGGCCGCCTCGCTCATGCCCTGAGCCGCGAGCATTTCGGCCATGCGCTCGCCGTCATAGACGTTCATCTGGCAACCGAACGACTTGACGCGGAATGTGGCGGGACGTGTTGGGGTGGCGGTCATCGGCGGGGCTATACAGCCGCACGACCGCCGCGCAAAGCCTCGAGCCGGTGCGAAAGCCGCCCGTAAAGCTCTGCCGACAGGATCTTGCGGTCAGGGAAAGCGGCGGGATCGACGGGATCGAGGAAATGCAGCGTCACCGGTGTCCGCCCCCTGCGGCCCAGCACGCGCCGGACATTGGCAAGCCCGCCCTCCTCGCCCGTCCACGCGATCTCGGCCTGCGCGGCACCATAGTCGATCAGCACCGGCTGAACGCGAAGCCCCGGTTGCGGCGGCAGCAACACCGCCAGCAGCGAGGGCTTGAACGGCAGGAGCGAGCGCCCGTCGCCCGTCGTTCCTTCGGGAAACAGCGCCACCGGCTGCGTTCCCGCCATCGCCGCGCGGATCGCCGCGACCTGTACCGCGACGGTGCCGCGCGCCGATCGCTCGACAAGAATCGTGTTGTTCTGCGCCGCCAGCCAGCCGATCACCCGCGAATGGCCCAGATCGTCGCGCGCCACGAACGCACAGCCGGTAACCCCAGCCAGCACAAAAATGTCGAGCCAGCTCAGATGATTGGCGACGATGAAGACATTGTCGCGAAGCGGCACGCCGTGCACCGCCACGCGCATCCCCGCGAGCCGGCCCGTCCAGCCGAGGAAACGGCGCGGCCATGGCGATGACGCGCCGACGGCGCGCCACGTCAGGTGGAGAATGACACAGCCAATGGTCAGGCAGAGGATCGCCGCGAGGCGGACGCCAAAGCGCAGATCGGCGGCCAAGGGTCAGCTTTTGTCGCGGGCGACGGCGACGCCGTAGAGCTCCATGCGGTGATCGACCAGACGATAGCCAAGGCGTTCGGCGATCAGCTTCTGGAGCTGTTCGAGTTCGGGGTCGACGAACTCGATGACCTTGCCGGTCTCCACGTCGATCAGGTGATCGTGGTGCGCCTCGGGCGCGGCCTCGTAGCGCGAGCGGCCGTCGCCGAAATCATGGCGCTCGAGAATACCGGCCTCCTCGAACAGTCGCACCGTGCGATAGACGGTCGCGATCGAGATCTGCGGATCGATGGCGCTGGCGCGATCGTAAACGCGCTCCACATCGGGATGGTCGTCGGCTTCCGACAGCACCTTGGCGATCACGCGCCGCTGGTCGGTGATGCGCAATCCGCGCTCCGCGCAAAGCGCCTCAATGTCGATCGTTCGGGCCATGGCGGCACACTAGTGCCTCAACCGTTCCACGCCAAGAGCGGAGGCAGTGCCGGGCGTCGATTCCCGACGCGCTGGACGAACGGGCGGCCTCGCATCGCAAAGCCGCCACTTGGACAGGTCCTTATTTCCGACGACGGCGCGCGGTACCCAGACCGATCTTCTTGGCCAGCGTGCGACGCTGCTCCGCATAGGACGGGGCCACCATCGGGTAGTCGGCGGGCAGGTTCCACTTCGCCCGATATTCGTCGGGAGTCATGTTGTAATGCGTCATGAGATGACGCTTCAACATCTTCAGCTTCTTGCCGTCTTCCAGGCAGACAATGTAGTCCGGCTTGACAGAAGCGCGGACCGAAACCGCAGGCTCCTGCTTCGGCGCCGGCTCTTCCTTCTCTCCCGAAAGACCCGTCAACGCGCCATAGACGTTCTGGATCAGCAGAGGCAGGTCGGAAACCGCAACGCTGTTGTTGGAAACATGTGCGGCAACGATATCCGCAGTGAGCGTAACGAGCAGTTCGTCCTGTCCACCTGTGTCTGACATGGATTTTATCCTTTCTTTTATGAAGCGACCAATAAAAAGCCGTGGATGAGGCGGGCTGTAGCTAGCCGCAGATTGAAACGCAAGCCATTCAGACCAAATCTATTGGCTTTCAAGCAAGCAGCGACGGAAACTCAGTGCCGATCGACGGTTTCCATCAGCGCCGAGATAATAATCGCGTCGGCTATTATAGTGTTCGAACTGTGCTGTTCGATAGAGACTGGCCGCGCTGTTCCCGTCGCGCACTTCCAGGAACATGACCCTGGCGTCAAGCGCGCGGGCGGCCGCGATGCAATCGTCAAGGATCGCCCGACCGAAACCCCGGCCCCGCCAATCGGGAGCGACGGCCAACAGCAACAGTTCCGATTCGCCCGCGATCGCCCGGATCAGCCCGAACCCCACCATGCGTTCGCCAGCACGCCCGACGATCAGTCGCGCGCCCGGCAGGGTCAGCATGCTGCCGATCTGCGATGCCGTCCAGGCTTCGCCGAACAGCGGATCGAAGGCCTGCTGCATGACGACCATCGCCTCGGCCAGCAGTCGCTGGTCGGCGCCCTGGTGGATGGTGGTCGCGAATTTCTGCACTTCGCCCATGCGCGGCCCTTAACGCGGACTCATCGGCCGCGCATCGGCGCCACGGCCATAGACGGCGGACGGATCGACCGACGCCCTTGCCGGCAGCAGGGCAAAAGCCCGCGCATCGAGCTCGACCGGACGCGCATCGCCCCAGCCGCGCGCGGCGACGAGCGTCTGCGCGCCCGAGCCGAACAGCGTCGCTGCCTGCAATTCGGCCGCGAGATCGGCAATGGGAGTCGATCGCAGCGGCTCCAGCGGGTCGAGCGAGCGGGGGTCGAACATCTGCCAGAACAGTTCGCCATGACCGCCGTTCTGGACCACCGCGAGTTCGGGCTCAAGCATATCGACGTCCTGCCGGGCGATCGCCGCGCACAGGTCGAGGCATCCGAAGCCCGTCAGCGGCACCCCCCACGCAAAGGATAGCGCGCGCGCCGCAGCGAGCCCGACCCTGATGCCGGTAAAGCTGCCCGGCCCCACGTCAACCGCGATGGCATCCGCCCGCTGTCCGTCCATCATGGCGGCGATCGCGGGAACAAGCGCCTCGGCATGACCGCGCCCGATCACCTCGTGCACATGCGCGACGCTGGTGTCGCCGACGAACAGCGCGAGCGACATGGCCGGCGTGGCGCACTCGATCACAAGCGTGCGCCGATCCGGTGCCGCGACTTGCCCCCCATTGCCGGGCATCGCGATCAGACGGCCCGGACCTCTGTCACCTCGGGCACATAATGCTTGAGCAGCGTCTCGATACCGTTCTTGAGCGTGGCGGTGGACGAGGGACAGCCGGCGCACGCGCCCTGCATCCGCAGGAACACCGTGCCGCGCTCGAACCCCCGATAGACGATGTCGCCGCCGTCGTTGGCCACGGCGGGCCGGACGCGGGTTTCGATCAGTTCGCGGATCTGCGCGACGATGTCGGCGTCCGCCGGATCGTCGGAGACGTCCGCATCGTCATCGGCCGGGACCGCGATCCCGCTCGCGTCGCCGCCCCGGAACAGCGGCTGCTCGGTGATATAATGTTCGAGGATGACGCCGATGACGTCGCCCTTCAGGTCAGACCAGGCGACACCCGGCCCGGCGGTGACCGCGACGAAGTCGGGGCCGAACATCACGCCGCTGACATCGCCCAGGTCGAACAGGCTCTCCGCCAGCGGCGAAGCGGTCGCCGCCTCGGGCGATACGAAGTCCCGGCTTCCGGAGCCCATGACCGCACGGCCGGGCAGGAACTTCATCACTGCCGGATTGGGCGTGGTTTCGGTCTCGATCATCATGGCACTGTCACATCCGCTTGGCCGGGGCAGACCGGCTTCCACGCCCTATGTGGTCGAAGCAGGCGGCATGTGCAAGGACGCGGGCGGTCGCGCCGACAGCGTCAGCGCCCCGCCATCGCCTGCGGCGCGACGGCCGGCCAGCCGCGTGCAAGCTCCCGCGGCACGGGCGTTTTCGCGGGCAGCACGATGGCGGACCATTGCTTGCTGTCGACAAGATAGGTCTGCGCCAGCCGCTGGATGTCGGCGGCGGTCACGCTCAGCAACTGGTCAGAGAAGCTCATCATCGCCGGGACGACATCGGGGTTGCGGCTGGCACCCTCGATCTGGCTCATCCAGAAGGCGTTGCCCGTGCTCGCGCGGCCGATAAGCTGGCGCATGGGGGCGACGATCCGCTGCAGCTCGTCCTCGCTCACCGGCCGCTGCGCCAGGTCGCGGACGATTTCATCGACCATCCGCCCGACGAGGGCAAGCCGTTCGGGCTGCGCCTGGCTCGTGACGACGATATAGCCGCCCGATGGATAGGCCAGCGGCCAGTAGCTCGACACATTGGGACTGTAGGTCGCCCCATCGACCGAGCGCAGCCGTTCGAACAGCCGGTCGTTGATGATCTGCGTGAGCGCCTCGATATGGCGACTGTCGCGGAGCAGCGAATACCCGCCGCCGGTGGGCCAGGCAAAGACCGCCGCCGCCTGATCCTCGGCCCCGGCATGGCGCAGGACCAGCGGCTCGTTGACCGCCTTCGGAAAAGCGAGGCGCAGGTTGGCGTCGGGAATCCTTGCCTCCGCGCGCGGCGGCAAGGCGCCGAATGTTGCCGCCACGGCGGTGATCGCCTCGTCGGCATTGACGTCGCCGAAGATCTGGACCTCGATCGGGCCGCGCGCCAGCAACGGTTCCCAGGTCGAGCGGAAGACCTGCGGCGTCAGCGCCTCGATCCGATCGGCGGTGGCCGGTGCGAAGCGCGCGTCGCGGTTGCGAAGCAGCCAATTAAGGTCGCGGTTCAGCACCGCCTCGGCGGAGCTGTCATTGCTGTCCTGCGCCGCACGCATCACGGCCTTCACCCGCTCCAGCGGACGCGCGTTCCATGCCGGAAAGGCGAGCTTGGCGGCGTAGAGGCGAAGCTGGTCGCGATAATCGGCCGGGCGGCTGACCGCCGACAGTTCGAAGGCATCGTCGTCGATGCTGAAGTTGAAGCTGATCCGCCGCCCGTTGGTCAGCTCGTCAAGCTCGCGCTGGCCGAGCGTACCGATCCCGTTCGCGCCCAGTACATAGGGCGCGGCCCAGGTCGCAGGGTCCTGCCCCGGGCCGAAGCTGCGCCGACCGTCGCCGAAGCGGACGTTGATCCGCACCTTCTCCGTCTCGGCGCGATTGGGGAAGAGGAACAGCGTGACGCCATTGGCGAACTTGACCTCCTCGACCCGCAACGCGCCCAGCGGGCGGCGCGACACCACGGCGCCCGCCGGCGGAAGCGCCGGAAGCGAATCCATCGTCACCGCCCCCTCGGCCAGCCGCACGTCCCTGGCAGGCTGCACGGGTGCATTGAGGGCAGCGGCCAGAGCGGTCTCGGCGCCCGGCTCCGGCGTCTTGAGGGTCAGCAGCGACCGTCGCGCCGTGCTGGCGAACATGCGCCGCGTGGAATCGAGGATTCGCTCGGGGGTCATGCCGGGACGCCCGCCCCGGAAGATGTCGAGCGCCGCCTGCGCCGTCACCGTCGTCTCGCGAATATCGACCGCCGCCATCAGCGTTTCGGCCTGGTTCGCGCTCGCTTCGGTGTCGGCATTTTCGGCCGCGATGGCGAAGGCGGTTTCCATCTGCGCATATTCTCGCGCGATATCGGCTTCGCTCGGCGGCGACTGCATCGCATCGGCGATGATCGCGCGGACTTCCGCCACCGCGCCGCGCCAATCGGCACCCATCGGCGTGATCGAGACGAAGGTTCCGCTTGCCGAGCGGCTGACATCCTGCTGCTCCACCGTCGCCTGCAGGAAGCGGGCCTCGCCCCGCGCCGCCTGCTCCAGACGGCGGTTGATGAGCTGGAGCGCGAGATCGTCGGTCAGCTTGCCCTGATTATAGACGATCGTGTCGGCCTTCGGCACCCAGGGGCGAAGGAAGGCGAGCCCGACCGAGATCGGCGCACCCGGCTCGACCACCACGGCGGTTTCGGGCCGCGCCGGATCGGGCTTGCCGAAATCGGGCTGCGGCGGCACGTCTCCCCTGCCGCGCCAGGCGGCGAAATGGGTGCGGACATAATTTTCCATCAGCACCGGGTCGATGTCGCCGGAGACCGAGATGACTGTGCGGTCGGGACGATACCAGCGGTCGTGGAACGCCTTGAGCGCTTCGGCCGTGGCACCGTTGAGCGTCGCGACGGTGCCGATCGGATTGGCGTCGGCCAGCGGCTGGCCCGCGAAATAGAGCGCGCGCGCGGCATCGCCGACCCGCGTGGCGGGGCCCAGCCGTTCGCGCATTTCCGCCAGGATGACCGACCGCTCCGCCGTCACCGCTTCGGGCACGATGTTGGGCGCTTCCATCATCCCCGCGAGGATTTTCATGCTCTGCGCGAGCCCCGCGCTGTCCGCCTGTGGCAGGTCGAGCGCATAGGTGGTGCCGGTCGGCGTGGTCTGCGCGTTGCTGTCGCTGCCGAAGGTCGCGCCCAGCCGCTGCCATGTGCGCTTGGCCTCGCCATCGGGAACCTCGCGCGAGCCACGGAAGGACAGATGCTCTATGAAATGCGCGAAGCCGCGTTCCTCGGGTCGCTCCATAAGCGATCCAACGTCGACACGCACGCGCACCGACACCTGCCCCGGCGGCACCGCATTGCGGCGGATCGCGTAGCGAAGGCCGTTGTCGAGGATGCCGAACCGCCACGCGGGGTCGATGGGAACGTCGCTGTTCTCGTAAAGCCAGGGCCGCTCGGCTGCCTTGGCGGGCGCGGCGGAGGGGGCGGGCTGCGCGAACGCGGCAGGCAAGGCCTGCGCCGAGAGCAGCGACGCCGAGGCGAGGATGAGCGCCAGACGGCGCGACAGGATAGACATCGATGGGGTTCCTAGCGGCCGAATGCTGAACGGCCTATGACGATCGTCACGACCCGGTGCCATCACCGGACGAGCCGTTCGGCGCGCGATCGCCAGGCCTCGGCAAGCAGTCTCTCCGACGCGAGCGCGCGCACCGCGTCAGGCTCGCGGCGATGACCGCCCGCGATCAGCAGGTCGAACACGCGATCCATCGGCCAGTGCGGCAGCGGGCGCTGGATGAGTATCATCGCCATTCCCGCCTCCGCCTCGCCCTCGCGGATCACGCGCAGATAGAGGCCTGCGCGACCCGATTCGATCACCCGGCTCACCATGTCGGGGCGCTCGAAGCGGGAATTGATCTTGCTGCACGGCTGGCGGCCGTGGCTGATCTCGACGACGGCGCTGCCGATCTCGAACCGGTCGCCCAGGCAGAAGTCGCCATCGACCGCACCCCGCAGGGCGATATTCTCGCCGAATGCGCCCGCCTGCGACAGCAGCGGATCGTCGCCGATCTGCCCGCGCCACCAGCCATAATGGTCGAACGGATAGAGATGGATCGCCTTGTCATGGCCGCCATGATCCACCGGATTGGCGACCGCGTCGCCCTCCAGCCCCAGCCAGGTGATGCGCACCGGCCCCTCCACCGGCGCCTTGGCCATGGCGCTGATCGTGCCGTCGGGCAGCGGGCGCGGCGTGCCGGTCAGGAATGCATCGACCGTGAGGGAGAGCTTCGACATGCCGCCTCATATCAGCCGCCGCCGATCAACGCCATCACGTCCCCCTTTCGCTCAGGCGTTCCGCATGGCTATAGCGCCGCGATGGACGCGACCGACATCCGCATCGCCCTTTTCAGCGGCAACTATAATTATGTCCGCGACGGCGCGAACCGGGCGCTCAACACGCTGGTCGGCTATCTGTTGCGGCAGGGCGCCAGGGTGCGGGTCTACGCGCCGACGGTGGCCGAACCGGCGTTCGCGCCCACGGGCGACCTGATCAGCGTGCCGAGCGTCGCCATTCCGGGCCGTCCCGAATATCGCGTTCCGCTCGGCCTCTCGCCCGCGGTCCGGCGCGATCTCAAGGCATTCGCGCCCGATATCGTCCATGTGTCGAGCCCCGATCCCACCGCCCACCGCGCGGTAAGCTGGGCCAGGGCGCGCCGGCTGCCTGTCCTCGCCAGCGTCCACACCCATTTCGAGACCTATTTCCGTTACTATAACCTGTCGGTCCTGGAGCCGGTGGCGGTCGCGATCCTGCGGCGGCTCTATCGGCGGTGCGACGCGCTGGTGGCACCGTCGGAAAGCTTCGCTCAGGTGCTTCGCGAGCAACGGATGAACAGCGACATCAGCATCTGGTCGCGCGGGATCGACCGCACCGTCTTCCACCCCGGCCGACGCGATGCCGAGTGGCGGCGAAGCATCGGCATCGGCGACGACGAGTTCGTGATCGGCTTTCTCGGTCGGCTGGTGATGGAAAAAGGGCTCGACGTGTTCTCGGACACGATCGACCTGCTGGCGCGCATGCAGGTTCCCCATCGCGTGATTGTCATCGGCGACGGCCCGGCACGCGGCTGGTTCGAGGCGCGGTTGCCCGCCAACGCCGTCTTCACGGGATTTCTGGGCGGCGCCGAGCTGGCACGCGGCATCGCCGCGATGGACGTGCTCTTCAACCCGTCAGAGACCGAGACGTTCGGCAATGTGACGCTGGAGGCGATGGCCTGCGCGGTGCCCGCACTCGGCGCGCGCGCGACGGGAAGCGCGAGCATCATCCGCGACGGCGCGAGCGGCTATCTCTGCGAGCCCGGCGCGGTGTCGGCCTTCGCCGCCCGTCTGGAAGACTATGTCCGCGACCCCGGCCTGCGCGCCGCGCACGCCGCCGCCGCCGCGAAGGAAGCGGAACGCTATGAATGGGACCCGATCAACGAGGTGGTCCTCAGAACCTACATCCGGCTGATCCGCGCGCGGCAGGGAAGGATCGCCCTGTCCTGAGCATTCCACCGCGACTGCTTCGTTCTGACAGCTTTCCGTTCGTCCTGGGGAGCCACAGAGCGCAGCGAAGGGGCGTCTCGAAGGACCAGGCGCGCTTCGGCTATCCGGTTCGACAGCAGCCACTCAGCAGGGGCTTCGAGACAGGCCTTCGCTCCGCTCAGCCCTTCCTCAGCCCGAACGGCTTGCTGTCAGCCAAACAGCGAGAAAATCAAAAACTCTGCTCCGCATAGACGCGGCTGACGTCGCCTGCCCATTCGCCATGATAGGCCGCAAGCAGCCGGTCGGCCGGGGTCAGGCCGCTTGAGACGACTTCCTCGAGCGGGTCGAGGAAGCCCGCCTCGCTGTTGCCGCCGGAATCGCAGCGGTTGCGGCTGCTGAGTCCGGCGCGCGCGATGTCGAGCACCGGCCGCGCGATGTCGGCGAGCGTGCCGCCGCCGCCGATCGGCGCCTTGAGCCCCAAGCGGGGAACGCTATCGCGCAGCACCTGGCGTTCCTCGGCACTCCAGTCCTTGACGACATCCCACGCCGCATCGAGCGCCGCATCGTCATAGAGAAGCCCGACCCACAAAGCGGGCAGCGCGCAGATCCGGCCCCACGGACCGCCGTCGGCGCCGCGCATTTCCAGAAAGCTCTTCATCCGCACTTCGGGAAAGGCGGTCGACAGATGGTCCGACCAGTCGCTGAGCGTCGGCTTTTCCCCGGGCAGCGCCGGCAGGCGGCCATCGAGGAAATCGCGGAAGCTCTGCCCCGCCGCGTCGATATATCGGCCGTCGCGGAAGACGAAATACATCGGCAC
>CAZJCT010000081.1:0-11523 GCA_964544675.1 uncultured Sphingobium sp. | reverse complement strand
CGTGCAGATCGCGCCGCTCTCGCTCTTCAGCTGGATCGACATGTCCATGGCGATGCCCAGTTCCGGGTGCTTTGGCCCCTGGATGGCATTGGCCTTGACGATGCGGCCCGCCTGATAGGCGAACAGGTCGATCGTGTGGGCGGCGTGGTGCCAGAGCAAGTGATCGGTCCAGCTGCGCGGCTCGCCCTTGGCGTTCATGTTCTTGCGACGGAAGAAATAGGTCTGCACGTCCATCTGCTGGACGGTAAACTCGCCTGCGGTGATGCGATTGTGCACGTACTGATGCGAGGGATTGAAGCGGCGGGTGTGGCCGACCATACAGGTCAGCCCGGTTTCCTTCGCCTTGGCCAACACGGCCTCGGCATCGGCCCAGCTATCGCACAGCGGGATTTCCACCTGCACGTGCTTGCCCGCGTCATGCAGGCGATGGCCTGCGCCGCATGCATCTGGGTGGGGGTGCACAGGATCACCGCGTCGATGTCGTCGCGGGCGAGGGCGTCGTCCAACTCGGTCGAAGAATGCTTCGCGCCGTATTTCTCGGCGACGGCAGCAGCCTGTTCGCCGGTACGGCTGATGATGGATACGATCTGCACCCCGTCGATATTCTTCAGGCCGTCAAGGTGCTTTTCACCGAATGCGCCGGCGCCGACGAGTGCGATTCTCATTGTTGGTTTCCTTTCAAACCGTTCACGATGTGGTGTTGAGCAAGGCGTTCGCGAGTTGTGCCGGCGCGGACAAAAAGGGTGAATGACCGGTTTCCAGACTCTGGATCGAGACACATGTGTTTGCCGCCGCCATCTTGCGCTGCGCTTCAATAGGGATTGCCCGATCTCGGATACATTCAACATAGTGACGCGGCACGGAACCAAAGCGCTCGGGTGTCGTCTCCACAGGAGTTCCTAACGGCGCCAAAGCCTGTGGGCGGAGTTTGGCGACGGCGGACTTGCAGATATCCAGATGGACATCCGCAAAAAGCGTGTCACTCGCCGATTGCGGAGGAATAATAGCGGTCAGGCCATCCGCCGAGTATTCCAGCGATAGAGGCGCGCCTTGATCTGCCAGCTGCTTGAGGCTCTGCCCGTTGTCCGGCAAGAATGCCGCGACATACACGAGCGCGGCCACGCGTTCCGGGATCAGTTCGGCAACCTGGGTGATGACAAGGCCGCCCATGCTGTGCCCCACAAGAACCACGGGTTCGCCCTGAGAGCAGACGGTATGCACCACTGCATCACAATAAGCAGCGAGGCTCACGTCCCCGGGCGGTGTCGGATCGTCTCCCGATCCCGGCAGGTCGATCGCCACGACCTTGTGCTTCCCCGCTTCCAGCAGCGGGATCAGTTCATCCCAGCACCAACGTCCGTGCCAGGCGCCATGGATCAGGATAAAGGTGCTCATGTTTTTGCGGTCACTCGGACAAGGGTTCCAGCACGATGTGGCCGATCGCCGTGTTGCTGCAGGGAATGTGATAGTGGCGGTGCAAACGCTTCACCTTCTTGCCTAACGCGCCGCGCATGATCAGCCACATCACCATCTCGATCCCCTCGCTGCCGGTTTCGCGCAGGTATTCGATGTGCGGGATGTGGCGAACATCGTCATTGTCGGCTTCCAGCATGTCGAGGAACCTATTGTCCCACTCGCGGTTGAGCAGCCCGGCGCGCGGGCCTTGCAGCTGATGGCTCATGCCGCCGGTGCCCCAGATCTGCACGTTGAGGTCTTCGGGGAAGCTCTCCGCCGCGCGGGCGATTGCCTCGCCCAGAGCCCAGCAGCGGTTGCCCGAGGGGACCGGATAGGTGACGACGTTGACAGCCAGCGGCACCACCTTGCACGGCCACTTTTCGGGCTGGCCGAACATCATGGACAGGGGCACGGTCAGGCCGTGATCGACATCCATCTCGTTGATGATGGTCATGTCGAACTCGTCGAGGATCAGGCACTGAGCGATGTGCCAGGCAAAGTCCGCATGGCCTTCCACGTCTGGCACCGGCCGCGGACCCCAGCCTTCGTCAGCGGGCTTATAGCGCTCGCCGCAACCGATCGCGAAGGTCGGAATGATGTTGGCGTCGAAGGCGGATGCGTGGTCATTGTAAACGAGGATCACCACGTCGGGCTTCTCCTCTTCTTCCCACTTCTTCGTCCAGTCATAGCCCGCGAAGATCGGTCCGAAGTACTCGTCGCGGGTCTTGCCCTGGTCGACGGCGACGCCGAGCAGCGGCACGTGGCTCGATCCCACTCCAGCGGTGATACGCGCCATTTCAATAGCCTCCCTTTATGCTGCGATTGCCATCGGGCGAACGGCCGCCATCCAGCATCATCTGCCGGTATTCCGGGAAGGTCATGTCGGTCATGGTCGAGCAGGCTTCGGCAAAGGGGATGCCGTCGGTCGAGAAAATCTTCGAGAGGAAATAGATGTTCCCGCCAAGCTCAAGCATGCGATTATAGTCGCGCGCCAGCACGGCCAGCTTCTGGTCCTCGGTCAGCGGCCATTCGTCCAGATAAGCACGTTCGCCGGCCTTCCAGCGCTCGCGATTCTCGGCCTTCATCAGGCTCATCGCGAATTGGTTGAGGTGATAGCCCTTGCGTGCCCGCGCCGCCGTGTACACGCGCGTGCCGGGGATATCCTCGAATTCCTCGAGATATTCATGAATGTTCACAGTCCGCGTTCCTTGAGCTGCGCGTCAAGGCGCGGGAACACCCGGCGAGCGTTGCCCTCGAAGATGGCGTGGCGTTCGGCCTCGGAGATGTCGAGCGCATCGACATAGCGCTTGGTATCGTCGAAATAGAAGCCGGTGGTCGGGTCGATCCCGCGCACGGCGCCGACCATTTCGCTTCCGAACAGGATGTTCTTGTTGTCGATCACATCGGCCAGCAGGTTGATGCCGGGCTGGTGGTAGACGCAGGTATCAAAGAACACATTGTTCATCAGGTGGCCCGACAGGTCCGGCTTCTTGAGCATGTCGGCGAGGCCGCGATAGCGCCCCCAGTGATAGGGCACCGCGCCGCCGCCGTGCGGTATGATGAAGCGCAGATTCGGGAAGCGGCCAAACAGGTCGCCTTCGAGCAGCTGCATGAAGGCGATAGTGTCATCTGAGATGTAATTGGCGCCGGTCGCATGGATAGTCGGGTTGCATGATCTCGAGACGTGGATCTTTGCCTCGACGTCGAGCTCGCACATCGCTTCGTAGAACGGGAACCAGTACTCATCGGTGAGCGGTGGATGCCTGAAGTGGCCGCCGCCGGGATCCGGGTTAAGATTGCAGCCGATGAAGCCCATGTCGACGCAGCGTTCGAGCTCGGCGATCGAACTCGACATGTCGGCCTCGGGGCTTTGCGGCAGCATGCAGACCGGGGCGAACACTTCGGGATAGAGCCCCGCGACCCGGCCGATCAGGTCGTTGCAGACCTGCGCCCACTTCACCGCGACCGACTGGTCGCCGACATGGGGGGCCATCGCGCTGGCGCGCGGACTGAAAATCGTCATGTCCGCGCCGCGCTCCTTTATCAGGCGAAGCTGGTTGGACTCGATCGTCTCGCGGATTTCGTCGTCGGAGATGGCCGGATATTCGGGGGCCGGCTGGCCCGCCTTGAACGCCGCCTTCTGCATCTCGCGCCAGTCATCGTGCGCCTTGGGCAACACGGTGTAGTGGCCGTGGCAATCAATGATCATGGTCATGCCTCGCTTCCCTTTTCCGCAGCCTGTCGCTGCCGATAGATTGTGCCTCGCGTCATTACCGGGGCGACGCCGAGCGAAAGCAGTGTCTTCGCGCTTTCTTCCATCTCCGCCGCGCGACGGACGCCGTGCGTGTGCATCCGTTCCAGGTTGTAGGCGGCTTTTTGCGCCCAGGGGATCGCCTTCTCGCTGGCATCGAGCGAGGCGAGCACTTCGTCGGCCACCCCGGCGGCCTCGGCTGCCGCGATCATCTCGGCCGTCAGTGCCTCGATTCCCTTGACCATGACCGAGCGGATCATCTTGATCGAGCTGGCTTGGCCGACCTCGTCGCCGACGACGCGCACGTTGGTGAAGCCCAGCGCACGCAGGCCTTTCTCGGCATCGAATGCGGCGGGCCCAGCGAGCAGCAGCGGCACGGCAAGCTGCGCGGGGTTGACTGGGGCGAGGATCGCCATGTCGACATAGCGCCCTCCGGCCGCTTCGACCGCTCTCGCGGCGGCTGCTTTGGTCTCGGGCGCGACGGAGTTGCCGTCGCACCACATAGCCCCGGCGGAAAGCACGGTAGCATAGCCCTGCGCGGCGGAAAGCGCGGCATCGGCAGTGACAAGCGAGAGCACCAGTGGTGCGCCCTTCAGCGCATCGGCGGCGCTGGCTGCAGCGTCGATGCCGTCCCTTGCCATGGCATCGCAGCGGGCTGGAAGGAGGTCCCAGCCGCTAGCGCGCCCGCCCCACCCGCCTGCGCGTGCAAAGATCGATCCGGCCTCGCCGTAGCCAATAAGGGCGATTGCATGTGCCATGGCTCGGGGATGCACCGCGGCCGCGGACCGGGCAAATCGAAACTGCATTTTCGCGATAAGCTTGTGCTAATTGACCTTCGAACTGAGTCTCGCGCGTCCGTGTGGACGGTCATCCTTGATCGAGATCAAGACTGTCCACCAGTAAGCATTCGTAGGATGGTCAGACGCAGGCACATGCCTGCATGAATGGAGGACGCCGATGACGACGGAGGCCCAATTAATTCCCGGCACGACGCTGTTCGACGGCGGTGCGGCCCGCAAGGGGTATGCGCTAAACGCCATGTGCTTCTCGTTCAACGAGAAGGTCAATCGCGACGCCTTTCTCGCCGATGAGGCCAGCTATATGGACCGCTATGGTCTTACGCCCGAACAGCGCGAGTCGGTGGTCGGTCGCGATATCCTCGGCATGATCGCGGCCGGCGGGAACATCTATTACCTTGCCAAGCTGGCGGGAATCTTCGGACTGAACGTTCAGGATGTCGGCTCGATGCAGACCGGCG
Organism: uncultured Sphingobium sp.; assembly: GCA_964544675.1. Lineage (GTDB taxonomy): Bacteria > Pseudomonadota > Alphaproteobacteria > Sphingomonadales > Sphingomonadaceae > Sphingobium. The sequence continues at coordinate 6,559 of CAZJCT010000081.1, read as the reverse complement.
TCAGCGTCGAAAAATTCAAGGAAATGTTGCTCGCACAGGGCCGCGGCGAATCGTACGATTCGGCTCATAAGGATATGATCAATGGCTGAAATCGTGGGCGCCTATTTCACCAGCCATGTCCCTGGGATCGGCGGAGCAATCCATCGCGGTGACCAGCAGACCCCCTATTGGAAACCCTTCTTCGACGGCTTTCCGAGGGTTCAGGAATGGCTTTGCGAAGTAAAGCCTGATGTCGCGGTGGTCTTTTCAAACGATCACGGGCTCAACTTCTTCCTGGACAAGATGCCGACCTTCGCGGTCGGAGCGGCCGCTTCGTATGCGAATGCCGATGAAGGCTGGGGCCTGCCGCTCTACAAGAGCTTCAAAGGTCATCCCGAACTGAGCTGGCACATCATCGAGCAAATGGTGGGCGACGAGTTCGATCCCGTCACCTGCCAGGAAATGCTGGTCGACCATGCCATCTCGATCCCGTTCGAACTGGCCTATCCAGGTGCCGGGGAGTGGCCGGTGAAGCTGGTTCCAATCGGCATCAACACAGTGCAGCATCCCCTGCCCTCGGCCAAGCGGTGCCTTGCGCTGGGGCGCTCGGTGCACAAGGCGCTGGCATCGTGGCAGGGCGACGAGCGGATCGTGGTGATCGGCACCGGCGGCCTCTCGCACCAGCTCGACGGCGCGCGCGCCGGGTTCATGAACAAGGAATACGACCTGTTCTGCCTCGACAATATCGCCCGGGATCCCGACGCGCTGACCCAACATTCCATCGCCGACATCGTCCGGCTGGCCGGCACCCAGGGCGTGGAAATTCTCAACTGGATCGCGGCGCGCGGTGCGCTCGGGCCCCAGGGCCACGAAATTCATCGCAACTACCATGCGCCAATCTCGAACACGGCCGCGGCGACTTTGCTCCTCGAGCCGGGCTGATACTAGGTCACCGAAACGGCCTCCAGATCGGCAAGGAATTCCGACTGCACCCGCGTCGGGTTCCAGGAATTGCGAGTGGTCACGCCGATAATGCGATCGAGATCCTCGGGCAGGTCCGCGATCCTGGCCAGCCAGCCGGCCTCGAGTTCAACCAAAACCTGGTCGGGCGACAGCAAGGTAAGGAAATCGCTATCCATCAGCAGTTGGCGGATAGTCATCACTGATCCGGATTCCACGGGCACCGGTGGCAGTGCAAGCCCTTCGCGCACAAACATCTGCTCCCAAAGGTGCCTGAGCGGCGTACCGACGCTAGAGATCACCCAGGGGTAAGTAGCCAATTCTGCTGCCGATGGGCTCAAGCCTGAAAGCGGGTGCTTGGCCCGTCCAATCGCTACGATCCGATCGCGGAACAGGACCTTTTGATGTAGATCAGGCTCGGCCAGCGGTTCCCGTACTGCGCCAATCATCAGGTCGATAGATCCATTTCGCAGCGGATCGACCAGTTCGGACCGCGAGCCCTCGACGATAGAGATGTGTACATGCGGGTTACGCCGCAGGAATTTTGTCACTGCCGCAGGCATGACACGTGCGCGTGACAATGGCATGGCGCCGATTGCGATACGGCGCGTTTCATGCCCCTTCAGCGCATCGATCTCAGACAGACCGGCTTCGAGTTCGACCCGTGCAAGCCGGAAGGATCGGGCCATCACTTCGCCAGCTCCGGTCAGGATGACGATCTTGCCACGCCGTTCTGCCAGCGACTTGCGCGAGGACAGCGCCAGATCGCTGACTGCCCGGTGGAGCGACGGAAGCGATAGGCCGGTAAGCATGCTCGCCCCAGTGTAGCTGCCAGTGTCAGCCAGCGCTATCAAAGCCCGCATCCGGCTCATCGTCACATGCGGGCTCGCGATGTGATCGAGCGCTGCCTTGGCGCGTGGCACGAAAATATCGGCCGCCGCCGTTGATATCATGCCGTCATGACGCCGTTCAAACAGCGGCAGCGCGATCATGGACTCGATACGTGACAACGCCTGGGTTATCGCCGGTTGGGTGAGATTGACGGCCTGGGCAGCCGCATTCATGGTTCCTAGTTCCGCGATTTTCGTGATCGCACGCAGATGGCGCAGGTTGAGATCCCAGATTTCCATGCGCAGCATCTTAGCGAAATCTAATCGCCGCGCCAGATATTCGACTTTCGCTCACGAATCTATGAGATCAAATAAATCGCTGGCCATCGTATCGTGAGGAGTGGAAATGTGAGCGGAATCGTCGTCCAGAACATCGAGCGGGCCGGGCCTGCGGTCATCGACGGCCTTGCCAAGTGCGGCGTCGCCACGGTCCACGAGGCGCAAGGGCGCACCGGCCTGCTCGCCAGTTACATGCGTCCAATCTACGCGGGCGCGCGGATCGCGGGCAGCGCGGTGACGATCAGCGCGCCTCCGGGCGACAACTGGATGGTTCACGTCGCCATCGAACAATTGAACGAAGGCGACGTCCTGCTGCTCGCCCCGACTTCGCCTTGCGAGGACGGCTATTTCGGCGACCTGCTCGCCACTTCGGCGCAGGCGCGCGGCTGCCGGGGGTTGATCATCGATGCCGGCGTGCGCGACGTGCGCGATCTCACCGAGATGAATTTCCCGGTCTGGTCGAAGGCGGTCTATGCGCAGGGCACTGTCAAGAACACGCTGGGCTCGGTCAACGTGCCGGTGGTCTGCGCCAATGCGCTGGTCAACCCGGGCGACGTGATCGTCGCCGACGACGACGGCGTCTGCGTCGTCCCGCGCGAGAAGGCCGCCGAAGTCCTCGCCGCGGCGCAAGCACGCGAAGCCAACGAGGGCGAAAAGCGCGCCAAGCTGGCCGCCGGCGAGCTCGGCCTCGACATGTACAAGATGCGCGAGCGGCTCGAGAAGGAAGGGCTCAAGTACCTATGAATGGCTCCTTCAGCAAAAGCGGGAACCGGTTTTGTGCCCAGAAGAGACCGCAACATGGATAGCGCTCCCTGCATGTGGATGCGCGGCGGTACGTCGAAGGGCGGCTATTTCCTCAGGGCTGACCTGCCAGCCGATACGGCCGCGCGCGATGCCTTCTTGCTGGCAGTTATGGGCAGTCCCGACCCGCGCCAGATCGACGGCATGGGCGGCGCTGATCCTCTGACCAGCAAGGTCGCGGTTGTGTCGAAGTCCGAAAGGCCGGGGATTGACGTCGATTACCTGTTCCTACAGGTCTTCGTCGATCAAGCTATAGTCACTGACGCGCAGAACTGCGGCAATATCCTCGCAGGCGTCGGCCCCTTCGCGATCGAACGCGGACTGGTAGCGGCGAGCGGCGATGAAACCCGCGTGGCGATCTTCATGGAGAACACCGGTCAGGTCGCCGTCGCCACGGTGCGGACGCCCGGCGGGTCGGTGACCTACGCCGGCGATGCCGCGATCGACGGGGTGCCTGGCACCCACGCGCCAATCCCAACCGAGTTCCGCGATACCGCCGGTTCCTCTTGCGGTGCGCTGCTGCCCAGCGGCAACGCGGTGGATGTCGTCAACGGCTTGCCCGTCACGCTGATCGACAACGGCATGCCCTGTGTAGTCATGAAGGCTGCCGATGTCGGCATCACCGGCTACGAGGATCGCGACAGCCTCGATGCCAACGCCGAGCTCAAGGCGAAGATCGAAGCCATCCGGCTGGCTGTGGGCGAGCTGATGAACCTCGGCGATGTAACGGAAAAGTCCGTCCCCAAGATGATGCTCGTCGCCCCGCCTCGCGACGGCGGCGCCGTCTGCGTGCGCAGCTTCATCCCGCACCGGGCGCATGCCACCATCGGCGTGCTCGGCGCGGTGAGCGTGGCAACCGCCTGCCTGATCCCCGGCTCGCCTGCGGCAGAGGTAGCTGTGGTGCCGGAAGGCGCGCGAAAGACGCTGTCGATCGAGCATCCGACCGGCGAGATGTCCTGCGTGCTGGAAGTCGACGATGCCGGTAACGTGGTCAGCGCGGCGCTGCTACGCACTGCACGCAAGCTGATGGATGGAGTGGTTTTCGTATGAGCAACGGACGCATCGTCAGCTGGCACACCAGCCCGTCCAAGCCAATCTATGTGCCACCCGATGGCGCAATCGACGCGCATTGCCATGTGTTCGGTCCGATGGCCCGGTTTCCCTTCAGCTCCAAGGCCAAGTATCTTCCTGAAGACGCCGGGCCTGACATGCTGTTCGCCCTGCGCGATCACCTGGGTTTCGATCGCAACGTCATCGTCCAGGCCAGCTGCCACGGGACCGACAACGCCGCCACGCTCGATGCCATCGCCAAGTCGAACGGCAAGGCCCGCGGCGTGGCCGTGGTTGATCCCGCGATCGATGACGCGGAATTGCAGATGCTGCACGACGGCGGGATTCGGGGAATCCGCTTCAACTTCCTCAAGCGACTGGTCGACGATGCGCCCAAGGACAGGTTCCTGGAGGTCGCCCGCCGCCTGCCGCAGGGCTGGCACGTGGTGATCTATTTCGAGGCCGACATTCTGGAGGAACTGCGCCCGTTCATGGACGCGATCCCCGTGCCGCTGGTGATCGACCACATGGGCCGCCCCGACGTGACGCAGGGGTCTGACGGGCCAGACATGAAGGCTTTCCGGCGCCTGCTCGACAGCCGCGATGACATCTGGTTCAAGGCCACATGCCCGGACCGGCTGGACCCCAACGGCGACCCCTGGGACATGTTCGCGGAGTCAGTCGCGCCGCTAGTGGCTGACTATCCCACCCGCTGCCTGTGGGGCACTGACTGGCCGCATCCCAACATGCAGGACGCCGTGCCCGACGACGGGCACCTGGTTGACATGATCCCGCGCATCGCACCCACCCAGGAATTGCAGCGCCTCCTGCTCGTCACCAACCCCAAAGCACTCTATTGGTCTGAAGAAAGATGAAATGACCGATTTCGATGTAGCAATCATTAATTCCGGTCCAATGACCCGTTTCGTTCTTGTTACGATGAAGACATCGATCGGATGTCTCGCCAAGTATTAAATCTGGTCGCGGCACGGCGTCAGATCTTGCCAAATTCAAAAGGAAACTCGCAGTGAAGATTCTTCATCTCGACAGCAGCATTCTGGGCGAACTTTCCATCAGCCGTTCGATCTCGGCGCAGGTGGTCGAAAAGCTGAAGGCCACGCATGGCGACGCGCAGGTCACCTATCGCGACCTGGTGGCCGATCCCTTGCCGCACATCACTGGCGAATTGGCGGCTGCGATGAGAGGTCTTATTCCCGAGCCTCGCCCCGAAGTGCAGGAGCAACTGGTGCTTGCTGACACGCTGGTCGACGAATTTCTGAGCGCGGATATCGCCGTAATCGGGGCAGCGCTCTATAATCTGACTGTTTCCACCCACCTGAAAGCCTGGATGGACCGTGTCCTGCGCGCCGGCAAGACCTTCAGGTATAACGAGAGTGGCGAACCTGTCGGGCTGGCTGGAGATGCACGGGTCATTCTGTGCATTTCGCGTGGCGGTGTTTACGCGCCGGGAACGCCGGGCGCGGCGATCGAACATTGCGAAAGCTATTTGCGTGATGTCCTGAATTTCATGGGCGTGAAACGGCTCGACGTGATTGCCGCAGACGGCTCGGCGATCGGTCCGGAATTCGCAGAGCGAGCCAAGGTGCATGTGGCGAAGGCCATTTCCTTGCTGGATCTGGCATAAAAGGCCCATGGTTGCTGCTCAGGAACCCCCTTTGCACCGCTGGAGAACGGTGATCAGGTGGGTTGCGCAAGACTGGTTGCGATGGCCCAGGCTCGACACGTTTCTCACCCTGATCGTCGCGCGACAACACGTTCGCGGCGATCTACCTTGCAGCCCCGCACCCAATGACAGAAGTTGTCCAGTTAAGAATGGGGTTAAACTTTGCAATTGATTGCCGTTCTTAACCACGAATAACGCGAAATACCACGTTCCACACCCGCGCGGGTCCGTGGCTAAGATTTCTACAGGCGAGGAAAAACTACCAATGATTCAAGCCCAAGAGGTGTCCGTGACGGACAATAGTGTTCGTGCGACGGCGGGGGCGCGTGCTGCGAACGATTGCAAAATCTCCCAAAATCTCATGACGTCAAAGCTTGATCAAGACCACAGGTCGCCCTCGCTGCTTGGTGCCCGGCCCTTTACACTGGCGAGCGCAGTTCGTTTCGTGTCCGTAATAATGTCTGGGGTCGCGATGGCCGCACTAAGCACCGCCGCCCATGCCGAGGAAACTAAGACCCCCCCTCAGACGGCCTGGGAAGCCTGAGATGGTGCCGGTTTTTCGGACAGGGTGTTAAGCTACTCCCGACCTGAAGGAATGGTACGGGAATGAAGACGACGAGAAAGCGCTACAGCGCGGATTTCAAGGCGAAGGTGGCGCTGGAGGCGATCCGGGGTGACCTGACGCTGGCGGAGCTGGCAGCCAAGCATGGCGTGCACCACACGATGATCGCGGCGTGGAAGCGGCAGGCCATCGATGGGATGGCAGGCACGTTCTCTGGGGGGGGCGATGCGGCCAAGGCTGTCAGCGAGAGCGAGGTGGAGAAGCTGCACGCCAAGATCGGGCAACTGGTGGTGGAGCGGGATTTTTTAGCGAAAGCCTTCGGTCGATGAGCGTGGACCGGAGGCGGGCGATGGT
>CAZJCT010000080.1:0-11791 GCA_964544675.1 uncultured Sphingobium sp. | reverse complement strand
AGCATGCCGCGCGCGCGGGGAAACCCGATTTCTGGGTCCATCCGCTCGCCGCCGCAACGCGGGGGCTTGCAGGCGCGGAAATGGCCGAGCTGGCGATGATGAAGCGTGCGGGGGCGCGCGGCGTCGCCACCGGGCGGCGCTGGATCGGCGATTCGGGCGTGATGCTCCGGATGATGCGCTATGCCGCCGCGCTCGACCTGACCGTCATCACCCATGCCGAGGACGAGGGGCTGGCGGGCGGCGCGGTCGCCACCGACGGCGAGACCGCGACCCGGCTGGGCCTGCCGAGCGCCCCCGCGATGGCCGAGGCGCTGGCCATCGCGCGCGACATCATGCTGGCGCGCGCGAGCGGCGCGCGGCTGCACGTGCGGCTGGTGACGACCAAGGCCGGCTTCGACCTGATCCGCGCCGCGAAGGCGGAGGGGCTGCCCGTCACTTGCGGCGTCAGCCCGACCTATCTGTTCCTCAACGACCAGGCGGTGAGCGATTTCCGCACCTTCGCCCGCGTCTCGCCGCCGCTCCGGTCGGAGGACGACCGGCACGCGACGATCGCGGCGGTCGCCGACGGCACGGTCGACGTCATCACCTCAAGCCACGATCCGCGCGGCCCGGAGGACAAGCGCCTGCCCTTCGCCGACGCCGCGCCCGGAGTGGCGGGCGCGGAAACGTTGCTGGCGCTGTCGCTGGGGCTCGTCCGCGACGGGCAGATCGGACTGTGCCGTCTGATGCAGCTCCTGAGCGGCAACCCAGCGCGGTTGCTGGGCCTCGACGCCGGCCGGCTGGCGACAGGCGCGCCCGCCGACCTGATCTTCGTCGACCCCGACACGCCCTGGATCGTCGACTCGCGCAAGATGGCGGCGGCGGCGGGCAACACGCCGTTCGACCGGCTGCCTGTACAGGGCCGTGCGCGAAGGGTGATGAAGGGCGGGGTGTTTTATTGAGGGGGAGGTCTCCGCAAAAGCAAACCTGTTCCGAAGATACTGATCGCCGTTCGTCCTGAGGAGCCACTGAGCGTGAGCGAAGCGGCGTCTCGAAGGACTGCAATGCTTCGAGACAGGCCTTCGCTTCGCTCAGTCCTTCCTCAGCACGAACGGTTCAAGTTAAGTGTCAGACACTTAGGCATTCTCCGTCGTTCCCGCGAAAGCGGGAAACGCTCGTTCGGCGAAGGCAATCCAGAGTGACAGGCGCGGTTCTGCTTGGCCCTGGATTCCCGCTTTCGCGGGAATGACGGTGGTGCTTTGGGAGAGTCGCCCCCTCACCGCAAACACGCATCCAACCCGTCGCGTTTGACCACCCCGATCCGCCGCGCAATGCTGTTGCCGTAGCGCCTCGTAAAGCCCGTCGGCGCGATCGCGGCGCGTTTTTTGGGGAGCGGCAGGACGGCAGCGATGCGTGCGGCTTCGGTGGTGGTCAGGCGGTCCGCGCCATGGTCGAAATAGCGCAGCGCCCCCGCCTGGACGCCATAGGTGCCGATGCCGGTCTCCGCGACGTTGAGGTAGACCTCCATGATCCGGCGCTTGTCCCACAGCGCCTCGATCAGCACGGTGAACCACGCCTCCAGCCCCTTGCGGAAGAAGCCGCCGCCCTGCCAGAGGAACACGTTCTTCGCGGTCTGCTGGCTGATCGTCGATCCGCCCCGGATGCGGCCGCCGCGCTGATTGTATTCCAGCGCCTTGTTGATCGCCTCAGCGTCAAAGCCGTGATGCGAGCAGAATTTCGAATCCTCGCCCGCGATCACCGCGCGCGCCATGTCGGGGTCGATATCCTCGAGCGGGGTCCAGTCCTTGGTGATGCCATGCTCGTCGAAGAGCATCGTCAGCGTCACCGGCGGCGGCACGAAACGGTAGAGGAGCACGAGGAAAAAGGAGACCGCAACAAAGCCAAGCGCCAGACGCCAAAGCAGGCGAAATGCCCGTCCGGGCCATGATGCCCTGCCTGTCGCGCCTCGCCCCCGCCTGCTCATCCCCGCATGTTAGGCGCTCGACGCGCGACGGTCATCCGCTTTTGTCGCTGGCTGATTTCCGTGCAACCATTCGATCGCTTCGGCCTCGCTCGCGTGCAGGAACTCTTTCATCCGCCCTTGAGGTCCGCTCCGACGATTTTGCAAGGTCTGGAGCATGGAATGACACAGCAATGCCACGCGATCGTCGGGAGCGTACATCCGGCTTGTCGACTCGCTGATGATCGCTGCCACTTCGGGGGGCTGAACCAGCGCGTCACCAATGTCGACGAGCACCTTTGCGGCACCGAAACGGCAACGCATCTCGTGCATCACCGCCTCGAGCTTGGTAAAATGCGCACGAACCATCTCGACAGTGAGGGTTCCGGACTGGGCCACGCGGATAGTCCTGCCGTCCGGATCGACCGTGAGCGACACGAAACCTGCCATAGCTTCCCTCCACACCACCGCCTTGCCGAGCGTTTAAACCTTGGTTTACGCCGGGACCGGTTTCCGGGAGGTAAACGGGTCAGCCCGCCGGAAGCAGCCTTTTTTCGCCCGCGATCCGCATCATCGCGCGCTGGAGCTTCTCGAAAGCGCGTACCTCGATCTGGCGCACGCGCTCGCGCGAGACGCCATAGACCTGGCTCAGTTCCTCGAGCGTCTTGGGATCTTCCGCCAGACGCCGCTCGGTCAGGATGTGCCGTTCACGCTCGTTGAGGTCGGCCATCGCGTCGGTCAGCATGTCGTGGCGCACGTCGCGCTCCTGCGCCTCCGCGACGATCTGGTCCTGAAGCGGGCCATCGTCAGCGAGCCAGTCCTGCCACTGCCCCTCGCCATCCTCGCGCATCGGCACGTTGAGCGACGTATCGCCGCCCATCGCCATGCGGCGGTTCATCGACACGACGTCATCTTCGGACACGCCCAGATCGGTGGCGATCTTCTTGACGTCGTCGGGATGGAGGTCGCCTTCCTCGAACGCCTCGATATTGTTCTTCATCCGGCGGAGGTTGAAGAACAGCTTCTTCTGTGCCGCCGTGGTGCCCATCTTGACGAGGCTCCACGAGCGCAGGATGAACTCCTGGATCGACGCCCTGATCCACCACATCGCATAGGTGGCGAGACGGAAGCCGCGATCGGGCTCGAACTTCTTCACGCCCTGCATCAGGCCGATATTGCCCTCTGAGATCAGCTCGCTGACCGGCAGGCCGTAGCCGCGATAGCCCATGGCGATACGCGCCACGAGCCTGAGGTGCGACGTGACCAGCTGGGCGGCCGCCTCCGGGTCCTGATGCTCCTGATAGCGCTTCGCGAGCATATATTCCTGCTCGGGCGTCAGGAGGGGGAATTTGCGGATCTCGGCCAGATAGCGGTTAAGACTGGCGTCGCTGCCAATCGCCGGGATGGTCGACGGAACGTTGCTGCTCGCCATGATGACTACAAGGCCTCCTGAACCGGGATCTTTCGATCCCTCCAAACTCTATACGTGAAGATGACTGAACAGTTCCTGCATGTCACGCGGGATCGCACTTGCAAAAACAAGGTCAGAGCCATCGACGGGGTGAATAAATCCCAGCTCGGCGGCGTGAAGCGCCTGCCTATCGAACTGTAATCGTTGCAGAAGATCGCGGTGCCGCGACTGGCCCCGCGCGTAGACCGGATCGCCGATAAGCGGGTGGCCGATATGCGCCATATGCACGCGCACCTGATGCGTCCGCCCGGTCTCCAGCCGGCACTCCACCAGCGCCGCGCGGTCGAGCTGTTCCTTTACCCGAAAATGAGTCACGGCATGCTTGCCCTGCCCCGGCCGGACGACCGCCATCTTCTTGCGATCGCTGTCGGACCGGCCGACCGGCGCCTCTACGCGCCCGCTCGCCCGCTCCGGCACGCCATGGACGATGGCGAGATAGCGGCGGCGGATGCTGTGATCCTTGAACTGGCGCGCCAGCCCCTCATGCGCGCGGTCGTTCTTGGCGGCGACGATCAGGCCGGACGTGTCCTTGTCGATCCGGTGGACGATTCCCGGCCTCGCGACGCCGCCGATACCTGACAACTGACCCGCGCAATGGGCAAGCAGCGCGTTGACAAGCGTGCCGTCGAGATTGCCCGCAGCGGGGTGGACGACCAGGCCCGCCGGCTTGTCGACGACGATCAGATGCTCGTCCTCATGAACGATGGTGAGCGGGATGGCCTGCGCCTTCGCCTCGGCCGGCACCGGAGGCGGCACCGCCAGCGAGAAGCTGTCGCCGTCGGACACCTTGCGCGCGGGGTCGCGCACGGGCGCGCCATCGTCGCTGCGGAGCGCACCGCCGACGATCAGCGCCTTGATCCGCTCGCGCGAGAAGTCGGGCAACAGCTCGGCCATCGCCTTGTCGAGGCGCATGCCTGCCTGCCCTGCCCCCACGCGAGCCGCCACTATGGTGTCCCCGTCACCCATGTCATAGATGTTGGAAATGACGCTGCGCATTTCAATGTCGGTTCTGGACGCGGTGCGCGCTGCTGCTGCGACGGCGATGCCACACGAGTGCTGCGGGCTGCTGCTGTCGAGCGCTCCCGGTGGCGCGGTCGACGCGATCCTCAATGCCCGGAACGTCGCCGACGATCCCGCGCGCCGGTTCGAGGTCGACCCGGCCGCGCTGCTCGCCGCCCATCGCGCGTGGCGCGGGGGAGGACCGGCGATCGTGGGATGCTATCATTCGCACCCCTCCGGCCCGCCATCCCCCTCCGCCGCCGACGCGGCAATGGCCGATCCCGCGCTGCCGCTGTGGCTGATCTGCGGAGGCGCCGACCGGACGTTGCGCCTGTGGCGGATCGCCGATCATGATGGTGCCTCCGCGCGGTTCGAGCCCGTGGAGATGCTGGTCGATTGAGGGCATCGACGCTTGCATCCTGATGCGGCTATGGGCCATAGCCCTGTTTCACAGCGAATAACGACAATGGGACGCCAGGATGGATAACGGAAGCATCGACTTCGCGAGTTTGCTCTGCTCCCGGCTCTGCCATGACCTGCTCAATCCCGTCGGCGCGATCACCAACGGCCTCGAACTGCTCGCCGAGGAGCATGACGACGCCATGCGCGCGCAATGCCTCGATCTTCTCGCCGAAAGTGCTCGGGTTTCGGCGGCCAAGCTGAAATTCTACCGCCTCGCCTTCGGATCGGCGGGCGGATATGGGGACACCGTCCCCGCGCCCGAGATCAAGGCGGCGGTCGAGGGCATGTTCTCGGCATCCGGCCGGCTCGCCATCGAGTGGATGCTGGGCGAGGACATGATCGCCAAGCTGCCCGCCAAGGTCCTGCTCAATCTGGCGCTGATCGCGGGCGAGGCGCTGCCGCGCGGCGGCACGCTCACTCTGGGTCTGGAAAGCAGCGGAGGCGCGATCGACCTGGCGGTGCGCAGCGAAGGACCGCGCCTGACGCTCGATTCGGAATTGCGCAAGGCATTGCGTGGCGAAGCCGGCGGGGCCGACATCTCGTCGCGCACCGTCGCCGCCGTCATGGTACGCGAACTGGTCCGGTCGCGGGGGGGTGAGTTCATCGTTTCCGATCCCGATCAGCCTTTTCTGATGTTCGGCGCGCATTTACCCGCCTGAGAGCGCCGCCACTTCACGCCATCTTAACCAGAAGTGAGCGACGACGGCGGACGCAAAGGCCGGGGGTTGTCGCCGTGGACGAGCTGGTTGGCGAATTCGTCGCCGAAACATTGGAATCGCTGCAACATGTCGGCAGTGAGGTGGTGGCCTGGGAGGCCGACCCCAGCGACCGCGTGCGTCTCGACGCATTCTTTCGCTTTTTCCATACGGTCAAGGGGAGCGCCGGCTTCCTGAACCTTCCCCGCTTCGAACGTCTCAGCCATGGCGCGGAGGATGTTCTTTCGGACCTGCGCGACGGCAAGCGCAAGGCCGATTCGAACCTCATCTCGGCCGTTCTCGCGATCATGGACCGGATCGGCGACATGGCGCGCGCTCTGGGTGACGGCACACCGCTGCCCGACGAGGCAAGCGACTCCGCCCTGCTGACACGGCTGGCCGAGCAGGCGAGCGAGCCGGCGGCCGCCCCGGTGCCGCAACCGACGGAGCCGGAGGTGGTGGAAGCCCCGTCTCCGTTCGCAGCGCGCGCTGCCGCATCGCGCGACCATGGGCAGCGCACGATCCGCATCTCGCTCGCACTGATCGATCAGCTCATGAACGGCGTCTCGGACATGGTGCTCGCGCGCAACGAGCTGGCGCGCAAGCTGCGCGAGCAGGCCGTGGATGGCGATCTGGGCACCAGCTTCGACCGGCTCTCCGCCTGCATCGCGGAGATGCGCGACAGCGTCAGCAAGACGCGCATGCAGCGGATGGACCGACTGTTTTCCGCCATGCCGCGCATGGTTCGCGACCTGAGCCTCGACCTTGGCAAGACCGTGGAACTGCAGGTGGAGGGCGGCGACGTCGAGATGGATCGCGAGATGATAGAGATGGTGCTCGATCCGCTGACCCACCTCGTTCGCAACGCGGTCGACCATGGCCTCGAAACCCCGCAGGATCGTATCGCCGCCGGCAAGAATCCGACGGGTCGCCTGCGGATCGCTGCCCAGCAGTCGGGTAACCAGATACTCCTCCAGCTCATCGACGACGGGCGCGGCATCGACGGCGAGGCCCTGGTGAACAAGGCGCTGAAGATGGGGGTGCTCAACGCGGGCGAAGTCGCCAAGCTGACCGATCAGGAACGGATCAACCTGATCTTCCATCCCGGCCTTTCCACCGCGCACAAGGTGTCGCCCATCTCCGGTCGCGGCGTCGGGATGGACGTGGTGCGCACCAATGTGGAGCGCATCGGCGGCGTGGTCGAGGTGGAGAGCCAGATCGGCCTGGGCACCAAGATCGAGCTGCGCGTGCCGATGACGCTGACGATCATCCCGGGGTTGATCGTCCGCAGCGGCGGAGAGCTGTTCGCGGTCCCGCAGGGCAATGTCATCGAACTGATTCGCGAGAACAACCCCACCGTGCAGGTCGAGACGGTCTGCGGCGCGAAGATCGCCACGATTCGCGGCACGCGCCACGCGATGGTCGATCTGGAGGCGGTCCTTGGCCTCGAACGCGCCATGGACGGAGACGAGCTGGGCCGCACCCTCATGCTCATCAAGTCGGGCGGCGACCAGCTCTATGCCCTGGGGGTGGACACGGTCGAGAACAACGAGGAGCTGGTCATCCGTCCGGCACCGCCCCCGGTGGTCGCCGCAGGCGTATTCGCCGGGATCACCCTGCCCGACAATGCGCGGCCGATGCTGCTTCTCGACGTAGCCGGGATCGCTGCCGCCGCGAATCTTGCCCTGGATGCCGACCAGGGACAGGGCTTTGCAGCGAACCGCGGCGCCGACGACAGCGCCGGCCCGGCAGTGGCGACAATGCTGGGCCTGCATTTCATCGATCTGGAAGGTCGTCACCGTCTGATCCCTCTCGACATCGTCGAAAGGCTGGAGGACGTGCCCGCCGCGCACTTCAAGCAGGTCGAGGGCCGCTCCTTCGTCAGCCTGGGCGGTGCGCTGGTTCCGGTCGCCGGCTACAATGACACGCTCGATGACGTGGTGAAGACCCTCATCCTGTCGGCCGGGACCCGCATCTGCTACCCGGCGCACGAAGTCGTCGACATCATCGACGTGCCGGTCCGTCCCGACCTGATGATCGAGAGCGGCGGCATCAGCGGGATCGTCGAGCATGACGGGCAATCGATAGAGGTCCTCGACACGCATGCGCTGTTCGCCCAGACGGCTGCGCAGGCCGCGCCGTCCGGCAAAGCCGTCTGCTTCGTCGACCGGCTGGCCGACGACGCATGGATGCGGCAGATTCTCGCGCCGCTGCTGGCGCGCGCGGGATATGACGTGCGCGAGGCAGGTGAGGCCGCACAAAACGGCGCGGACAAGGTGCCACATGTCATCATCAGGCGCGCGGATCCGGGGGCGACAACGGCTCCCGACGCGGCAACCATCCTGCTGAGCGAGGATCCCGCGTCAGGTTCCGGCGCAAGCGGGAAGGCCGTCTACCTCTACGACCGCTCGACCCTTCTCGAGAGGATCACGGACATCATACGGAGGCAAGCGGCGTGATCAACGATCTGTTCCTCTTCGCGTCGGTCGCATCGACGCCGGTGGCGATTCCGGCGAGCGACCTGGAGGCCGTGGTCCGGCTGGGCGAAATCGTGCCCGTCGCACGCAGCGCGCCCTATGTTCGCGGGCTCGCGGCCCTGCGCAGCCGCGTGCTCACCATCATCGACGTGCGCGCCCGGATCGTGGGCGACCTGCGGAAGCTGGACGAGGAGCCACTCGCAATCGTGGCGATGATTGAGGGTCATGGCTATGGCCTGATCGTCGAGGCCGTCAGCGACATCGGCCACCCTATCGGCAAGGTGGAAGCCGCGCATGGCCGCGTGGATCCGTGCTGGCAACCGTTCGTCCGGGGCATGCTGGTTCATGAACAGCAAACCCATATCGTGGTCTCCGTCCACGACCTCGCACTTGCCTCCACTCCGGTGGGAATCGCCGCATGAATCGCGCGGGCGACAGCCGCCGCTTTACCGATCGGTTACTCCTTTGCGGTAGGACGGATGCTACCACCGAATACGCACAACAGGGGTACGCATGAAACAGTGTCTGGTCGTCGATGACTCGAAGGTCATCCGGAAAGTGGCGCGCCACATTCTGGAGTCGCTCGACTTTTCCGTGAGCGAGGCGGCCGACGGCCTCGAAGCGCTCGACAGGTGCGTAACCGATATGCCCGACGTCGTGCTGCTCGACTGGAACATGCCCAACATGAGCGGGCTTGATTTCCTCAAGGAACTGACAAGCCGCGATTATCCCGATCATCCCAAGGTGATCTTCTGCACGACCGAGAACGGGCTCGCGCATATCCGCGCCGCCGTCGAAGCCGGTGCCGATGAATATGTCATGAAGCCCTTCGATCGCGAGACACTGGAAACCAAGCTCCAGCTCGTCGGAGTCCTCTGAACACGTAGAAGCTGGGGCTGACATGGTGGCCGCTGCGTCCCTGAATCCCGTGCATACGCTCTCTGCGGACCCCAGGGTTCGCGTGGCGATTATCGATGACTCACTGGTTGCGCGGCGGGTCCTGACGCGCATCCTGGAAGACGACGGACGTTTTTGCGTCACCGCTTCCTACGCAGGCGCTGACGAAGCGATCAGCGGCATCGGAACCGCACCGCCGGATATCATCCTCCTCGATATCGAGATGCCCGGGCGCAGCGGGATCGACGGGCTGCCCGAGCTGATCGAGGCGAGCAACTCCGCCACCGTCGTGATATTGTCGGGCCGGCAGGACGACAGCGGCCGGATGGGCGTCGAAGCGCTCGAGCGCGGCGCACGCGACATCATCGCCAAGCCTGCCGCCAGCCATTTCAACGCCGCCTTTGCCGGCGCGCTGACCGACCGTCTCATCGCGCTGCATACCCAGGGCGACGGCACATGCTGGGCCGCTCCGGTGGTTCAGGAGGTCAGGATCGCCCTGTCCATGCCGTCCGCGCCGCGCGCCATCGCGATCGGCGCCTCGACCGGCGGCATCAACTCGCTGACCGCCTTTCTGGAGTCGATCGGCCCCCGGCCGCCGGCACCGATCTTCATCACCCAGCATCTCCCCGCCGATTTCCTGCCCTTCCTTCGCGATCAGATCGCGCGACGGGTCGCTCTGCCGGTGGTGCTGGCGGCCGAGGGCACCGAGGTCGCGCCGGGCCATATCTATCTCGCGCCGGGCAAGGCGCATCTGACGGTCAGGCGCAGCACCCGTCGCAGCATCGAGATCGCGCTGTCGCGGGCCGCGAGCCGGCACGGCAGCTTCCCGGCGGTCGATCCGATGTTCACGTCGCTGGCCGACCTTTACGGCGCATCATTGTGCGGCGTCGTGCTGTCGGGCATGGGCCGCGACGGACTGGTCGGTGCGGAGGCGATCGTTCGCGCGGGCGGATCGGTGCTTGCCCAGGACCAGAGCAGCAGCGTCGTCTGGGGCATGCCCGGGGCGGTCGCCAATGCCGGCCTGGCCAGCGCGGTCTGTCCACCGGAGCAGGCAGCGGCGATCATCGCTCAAAGCTGGCTGGTACGGGGATGACCACGCACGAACGACAGACCGCGCTCGACATTGCGGGCTGGTTCGAGCGAAGGACGGGCCAGAGGCTGAGTGAAAACCGCCTGTGGCGCGTCGAGACCACGCTGATGCCGGTTATCAAGCAACATGGCTTGCGCGACCTGTCGGCGCTGCGTTCCGCGATCGCCACCGACAGCGCGGGGGCGGTCGCGTCCTCGACCATCGACGGCCTGCTCAACCACGAAAGCTCGTTCTTCCGCGACCCAGCCGTGTTCCACATGATCGAGCACGAGTTGCTGCCGCACCTGCGCGAATCTCTACCGGAACCCGTGCTGCGGATCTGGTGCGCGGGATGCTCGACCGGGCAGGAGGCCTATTCGCTGGCGATGATCCTGCGCCGGCACGCGCGGCTGTGGCAGGGCTGGCGCGTCTCCATCCTCGGCACCGACATCTCGCCGCAGGCGGTCGCAACCGCCAACAGCGGCCTTTTCCGCCAGATCGACGTCCAGCGCGGCATGGCGATCAACGACATCATGCGCTGGTTCCAGCCGAGCGGCGAGGACTGGCGCGCGAGCAGCGAGATACGCTCGCTGATCAACTTCCGCACCGACAACATGCTGGAACCGCGCACGGTCAGCGGCACCTATGACCTCATCCTGTGCCGCAACGTCATGCTCTATTTCGCGAACGAGACGCGCGGGCGCGCGCTGTCGATGCTGCGCCGGTTCAGCCGGCCAGAGACCATCCTGCTGCTGGGCGCAGGCGAGACGACGATCGGCACGGGCAGCGGGTTCGTGCCGTGCAAGACGTTCCGTGGCGCCTATCGCCGCGCGGACCATCTGAACACGCTGGCAGAGCCGTCGCGCCTGGCCGGTTGAGGCAGCGCCATCTGGTCAGCAGGGGCGGCATCGACTAAGGCGCGAGGAGCAGTGCTCTTGCCGGACCGCAGATGATCGAAACGCCTTCACCCAATTTCGACGACCGGACGCTGCCGATCACCATGGTGGTTCTTCACTATACCGGCATGCCCGACGCCGCGTCGGCGATCAAATGGCTCGCCAACCCCCAGTCGAAGGTTTCGGCGCATTATGTGGTGACGGAGGACGGCCAGATCGTCCGCATGGTCGACGAGGCCAAGCGGGCCTGGCACGCCGGTCGTTCGCACTGGCGCGGCATTGACGATGTCAATTCGGCGAGCATCGGCATCGAGATCGTCAATCCCGGCCATGAATGGGGCTATCGTCCTTTCCCCGACACCCAGATCGAGGCGCTGATCCCGCTGCTGTCGGATATCACCTCGCGCCACCGCATCACCCGGGGCAATGTCGTCGGCCATTCCGACATCGCGCCGGCGCGCAAGACCGATCCGGGCGAGATGTTCCCCTGGGCCAAGCTCGCGCGTCTGCGCCTCGCCCTGCCCCGCCCCACACGGAACCTCATTGACCCGCACTGGTCGGACGGCGGCTTCCTGCTGGCGCTCGAGCGCTTCGGCTACGACATTGCCGAGCCGGAGGCGGCGGTGCAGGCGTTCCAGCGCCGGTTCCGGCCCGAGCAGATCGACGGCGTCATCGACGGCGAGTGCCGCGCCATTCTGCTGGCGCTTCTGCTTCCCAAGCCACGCGGGGATGACTGACGCTCCCATCGCTGCTATACCGGTTTCACGCCAGAGGACCGGGCGATCGCGGCGGCTTTCGAGCCGGCGAGGAAAGTCCGGGCTCCACGAAACAACGGTGCCGGATAACGTCCGGCGGGGGCGACCCCAGGGACAGTGCAACAGAGAGC
>CAZJCT010000079.1:0-11850 GCA_964544675.1 uncultured Sphingobium sp. | reverse complement strand
GTCGGGATGCGCCTCGCGGAACGCCTTGAAGCGGTCGGGCGGGCAACTGTCCTCAAGGCTGCATCCCGCATCCATGTCGGGCAGGATGACGGTCTTCTGCGGGCTCAGTATCTTGGCCGTCTCCGCCATGAAGCGCACACCGCAAAAGGCGATGACGTCGGCGTCGGTATCGGCCGCCTTTCGCGAGAGCTCGAGCGAATCGCCGACGAAATCGGCGAGATCCTGAATCTCAGGCTTCTGATAATAATGCGCCAGAATGACCGCGTTGCGCTCCTTGCGCAGCCGCGCGATCTCCGCGAGCAGGTCAACCCCGGCCAGCGATCCGCCGATCCCACCGCGTGCATCCATCGTTACGTCCTTCCCCCTCAGCCCGCCGAAAAGCGGGCGACAATTTTCGCCTCGTCCAGCCCCGCCGCGCGCAGCGGCATGGCGAAGCTGCGTTCGATCGCCTTGCGCGTGGCATCCTGCGCCAGCCGCATCGGCACGCTACCCCGCGCCTGGCGGATCAGCTCCTGCTGGCCCCGCTTGCGATTGGCGGCGTCGAGCGTGGTCTCCGCGTCGGTCAACGCCGTCAGGATTCCGCCGGCGTCATAGACCTGGATGCCCGTCAGGTCGACCTCCGGTCCCGCGACGATCAGCGGCGGCAGGATGACGGTCAGCGTGCTGTTGCCCGCGTCCCACACCACGTCCTGATCGCGGATCTTCGACAGGTCCAGCTCGTAGCGGACAAGGCCCGGCATGATCATCGTCTGCCGCGCCGTGAGGCCGAAACGCGACTGCTCGCTGGTGCTGACCGCAACGAAGCGCGCGACGAAAGCCGTGAGCCGGGCCTGCTCGCGAAGTCCCTGAAGGCTGGCCGTGGCGACGCTTTCAACCGACCCTTCCATGCGCGCACGGGTCCAGCGGTCGAACAGGTAGAGCCCGCCGCCGAGAACGGCGAGGAAGGCGACGAGGATCAGCGCGGTGCGGAGCGGGGTCCAGCGTTTCGTCGGCGTCGCGGCCATCAGGCAATCTCCCACAGCGTGTCGTCAGGGCTGCGCACCTGATCCCGCTGTTGAAGATCGAGAAGGTGTGCGAGCACTGAACGCCCGGCGGCGCCATGAAGACGCACATCGATGCCGCGATACATTTCGGCCACCATCGACGGCACGTCGGAGGCGCCGCGATCGCGCAGAAAACGGAGAATCTGCCCCTCGCGCATGCGGCGATGGCCGATCATGCCACGAACCAGCCGGCGCGGCTCCTGAACCGCTTCGCCATGCGCCGGCAGATACAGCCGGTCCTCGCGACCCATCAGCCGGTCGAGCGAGGCGAGATAGTCGGTCATGTTGCCGTCGGGCGGCGACACGACGCTGGTCGACCAGCCCATCACATGATCGCCGGTGAACAGCGCCCGCTCCTCCTCCAGCGCGAAGCAAAGATGGTTGGACGTATGCCCGGGGGTGGCGAGTGCCCGCAGCGTCCATCCCTCTCCGCTCACCGCATCGCCCTCCGCCATCACCGCCTCGGGCGCGTAGCTCTGGTCGAAGGGCGCGTCGGCGCGCGGGCCGCTGTCGTCGATGGCCAGGAACGCGCACCCCATGACCGGCGCCCCCGTCGCCTCGGCAAGCGGGGCCGCGGCGGGGCTGTGGTCGTTATGCGTGTGGGTGCACAGGATCGCGCGGACCGGCCGGTCGCCGATGGCGGCGAGCACCGCGTCGATATGCGCGGGGTCACGCGGGCCGGGGTCGATCACCGCGACGTCACGTTCGCCGACGATATAGGTCTGCGTGCCCGTGAAGGTGAACGCGGACGGATTGGGCGCAAGCACGCGCGCGACGAGGGGCGACAGCGTAAGACGCTGGCCGGTCGGCATGTCGGCGGGAGGGGATGAGGAGTCCATGATCCGACCATGTGCGTTGCCGCGCGCCAATTGCAAGGCGAACCTCCCGCTTGCGGTGCGGCAAGGATCGCCGCTATGACGTGAACAGGATCATTCTTCTGCCCCGGGGGTCTAATGTTCAGTCACATCATGGTTGGTGCCAACGATATGGCGGCGTCGCGCAAATTCTACGATGCGACGTTCGCGGCGCTCGGATATGCACCGGGATTCGACGATCCCAAGGGACGGATATTCTGGGTCACGCCGACGGGCGTTTTCGCGATCACCAAGCCGATTGACGGCACGCCCGCAAGCTGCGGCAACGGCATGACCATCGGCTTTTCGGTCAACTCGCCCGAGGACGCCGACGCGTGGCATGCGGCGGGTCTCGCCAACGGAGGCACCGCCTGCGAAGACCCGCCGGGGATTCGCGGTTACGGCACGGACAATGCCATGTACCTCGCCTATCTGCGCGATCCCGCCGGCAACAAGCTGTGCGCGCTTCTGCGGATGGGTGCGGCCGGCTGAGCCGCGAGCCGCACAGCGCCGGACGGACGGAGGCGCACCGCATCCGTTCGATCATCGGCGGTTCACTGGGCAATCTGGTCGAGTGGTACGACTGGTATGCCTATGCCGCCTTCGCGCTGTATTTCGCCCCGGTCTTCTTTCCGGAAGGGGACCAGACGGCACAGCTCCTCAGTACCGCCGCCATCTTCGCGGTCGGATTTCTCATGCGTCCGATCGGCGCCTGGGTCATGGGGGTGTTCTGCGACCGGCGAGGGCGCAAGGCGGGCCTGACGCTGTCGGTTCTGATGATGGGCGGCGGATCGCTGCTGATCGCGGTCACGCCCGGCTATGACAGCATCGGCCTGGCCGCGCCTGTCCTGTTGCTGGTCGCGCGATTGCTCCAGGGACTGAGCGTCGGCGGCGAATATGGCGCCAGCGCAACCTATCTGTCCGAAATGGCGACCCGTCACCGGCGGGGTTTCTTCTCGAGCTTCCAATATGTGACGCTGATCGCGGGGCAGCTCGTCGCGCTCGGCCTTCAACTCGTGCTCCAGGCGACGATGAGCGAGGCCGCGCTTGAGCAATGGGGCTGGCGGATACCGTTTTTCGTCGGCGCAGCGCTGGCGGTCGGCGTCTTCGTGATCCGTCGCGGACTTCACGAGACACAGGATTTCCAGCAGCGCAGCAGCGAGAAGCAAAGCTCGCTCTTGGCGCTGGTGCGCGAGCATCCCGGCACCGCGACGCTGGTCGTGCTGCTGACGGCGGGGGGCACGCTCTCCTTCTACGCCTACACCACCTATATGCAGAAATATCTGGTCAACACGGCGGGGTTCGATCGTGAGGTGGCGGCGCAGATCATGACGGCCGCGCTGGCGATCTTCATCGTGCTTCAGCCCGCCTTTGGCGCGCTTTCCGACCGGATCGGGCGGAGGCCGCTGCTGATCGGGTTCGGGATCGGCTCCTTCCTTCTCACCGTGCCGCTGTTCACCGCAATCGGTCAGGGCGGGTCACCCTGGACGGCGTTCCTGCTCGTGCTGGGCGGACTCGTGATCGTCAGCGGCTATACCTCGATCAACGCCATCGTGAAGGCGGAGCTGTTCCCGACGCATATCCGCGCGCTGGGTGTCGCGCTGCCCTATGCCATCGCCAACGCGCTGTTCGGCGGAACCGCCGAATATGTCGCGCTCGCGCTCAAGAGCGAGGGGCGCGAGAGCTGGTTCTTCTACTACGTCAGCGCCATGGCCGCCGTCTCGCTCATCGTCTACTGGCGCATGCGCGACACGCGCCACCACGGCACCATGGCCGACCATCAGTCGACAGGCGGGCCGAACAGCATCCGGTGAACCGTGCGCATGTCGGTTCGCTCTTCGCCCGGGATCAGCTGCGTCATGAACACGATGCTGATGTCGTGCGAGGGTATGATCGAGAACCAGGTCGAAAACACCCCGCCCCAATGCAGCTCGCCGGGTGGCGGCGCGCCCGATCCGCCGGGCAAGGTCACCGCGCTGGCCAGCCCGTGGCCCATGCGCCGAAAGCCAGGACCGGTGAACAAGCCCTGCCCCATGCTCAGATCCGATCCGCCGGGCAACTGGTTGCGCACCATCTCCGCGATCGTTGCGGGTGCCAGCAGCCGGGGCCCCTCAACCGCACCGGAGCCCAGAAACAGCCGGCAGAATCGCAGGTAATCGGTCGCCGTGCTGGCCAGACCGGCGCCCCCCGCCTCGATCGGCGGCGGCGCCGACCAGAGGCTGTCCTCAGCGGCATCATAGATAAATCGACCGTGCTTCACCGAGTCGGCCCAAGCATCGGTCAGACGATGCTGCGCCGATCCCGGCACGACGAAACCGGTGTCGTCCATGCCCAGCGGCGCGAGAATTCGCGTGCGCAGGACATCGCCCAGAGGCCGATCCTCGATCCGTTCGATGACAAGGCCTAGGACATCGGTTCCAACCGAGTAGAGAAAGCTCTCTCCCGGCTGACCCGCCAGCGGGAGGGCGGCAAGGCTGGCGAGCATCGCCTCACGGGCGGGCGGCGCCTTGAAATTGTAGAGGCCCGCTTCCCAATAGGCGCCGTCGAGCGGCGAGCGTGCCTGAAGCGCATAGCTGAAGCCGGCCGTGTGGCGGAGGAGGTCGAGAACCGTCGGCTGCCGCACGGCGGCTACCGTGGCATAGGGCGGGGAATCGCCACCCGCATAGACCGCGAGATCGGCGAGCTCTGGCAAATAACGGGCCACCGGATCGGCCAGGGCGAGCCGCCCTTCCTCCACCAGCATCATCGTCGCGACGGCGGTCACCGCCTTGGTCATCGAAGCGATTCGATAGATCGCGTCATCTTGCAGCGGCCGGTCGTCCGCGCGGGCGGCGCCGAGGCACAGGTCGAATGCTACGACGCCCGCTCGCTCGATGACGAGCTGCGCATGCGGCAACTCTCCCTGCTCGACCAGTCCCGTGACATAGGCTCGGACGCGGTCGAGACGGTCGGTGCTGAGCGGATCGGTTGACGTCATGGACCTTCTCTCGCGACCGGCGTGCGCCCACGCAAGCCCCTTCCGCAGGTGGACCCGTCGGACATGCTACGATAGAGCCGCCGTCATGCAGGACCTGTTTGCTTACAAGCTTCTCGACGAGCCCGCCTGGCGCCAGTGGAAGACCGAAGGCACGTTCACCGGATCGCCGGACGATCTCCGCGACGGCTTCGTCCATCTCTCGACCGCCACGCAAACGGCCGAGACGGCCGCGAAATATTTCGCGAACGTCGATCCGCTGGTGCTGGCGATGGTCGATTTGAGCGCGGTCGCCCCCGCGCTCCGCTGGGAGCCGTCGCGCGGCGGTGCGCTGTTCCCGCATGTCTATGGCCCGATACCCTTCGCGGCGGTCGCCGGGCACAGCCTGCTTCGCCTCGGAGCGGACGGGCGCCATGCCTTTCCGCAGGGATTCTGACCATGGCGGAGGATATCCACATCATCGGCGGCGGCCTCGCCGGAAGCGAGGCGGCCTGGCAACTGGCCGAGGCTGGCTGGACCGTGCGGCTGTCCGAAATGCGCGGCGGCGGCGACATGACGGCGGCGCATCAGGGCGATGCGCTCGCGGAAATGGTCTGTTCCAACAGCTTTCGATCCGACGATGCCGACAACAACGCCGTCGGGCTGCTCCATCAGGAGATGCGGCGGCTCGGCTCGCTGATCCTTAGCGAGGCGGACAAGGCCAAGGTGCCTGCCGGATCGGCGCTGGCGGTCGACCGCGACCAGTTCGCCGTCGGGGTGACACGCCGGATCATGGAGCATCCGCGAATCCGGCTCGTTCGCGAGCGGGTGGACCGGCTGCCCGAAGGCCCGGCGATCGTCGCGACGGGACCGCTGACCGCGCCCGCGCTGGCGCAGGACATTGCCGGGACAACGGGGCGCGACGCGCTCGCCTTCTTCGACGCCATCGCGCCCATCATCCATGTCGACAGCATCGACATGGACATCTGCTGGAAAGCGAGCCGCTGGGACAAGGCGGGGCCGGATGGTGACGGGCGCGACTATATCAACTGCCCCATGAACCGCGAGCAGTACGAGGCCTTCGTCGCGGGCCTGATCGCGGGGGACAAGACCGAGTTCCGCGAGTGGGAGAAGGACACGCCCTATTTCGAAGGCTGCATGCCGATCGAGGTGATGGCGTCGCGCGGGGTCGACACGTTGCGCCACGGCCCCATGAAGCCCGTCGGCCTCGACGATCCGCGCACCGGACGCTGGCCGCACGCCGTTGTCCAGCTCCGCCAGGACAATGCGCTGGGGACGCTTTGGAACATGGTGGGGTTCCAGACCAAGCTGAAACATGCCGCGCAGGTCGAACTGTTCCGCACCATCCCCGGCCTCCAGAACGCGCAGTTCGCGCGGCTTGGCGGGCTTCACCGCAACACCTTCATCAAGAGCCCGGTGTTGCTCGATCCCGAATTGCGGCTGAAGACGCGGCCCCACATCCGCTTCGCCGGCCAGATCACCGGCTGCGAGGGCTATGTCGAAAGCGCGGCGGTCGGCATGCTGGCCGGGCTGTTCGCGAGCGCGGAGCTTGGCGGACGCACGCTCCCCCCGCCGCCGCCCGAAACCGCGCTCGGCGCGCTGCTCGGCCACATCACGGGCGGGGCCGATGCCGACGCCTATCAGCCGATGAACGTCAATTTCGGCCTGTTCCCACCGCTCGACGACGCGGTCCGTAAGAAAGAGCGCAAGACCGCGATGACCGGACGTGCGCGCGCGGCGATGGGCGAGTGGATGGCCGGGATCGCTGTCGAGTGTCGTTCGTCCTGAGGAGCCGCAGAGCACTAGCGAAGCGGCGTCTCGAAGGGCATGTGCCATGCGCGACGGAAGCGGCTTCGAGACGGGTCTTCGACATGCTCAGCCCCTCCTCAGCCCGAACGGATCATGGTGTCGCCAGCGGTAGCCAGCCTTCGCATACCCGACTGACGCTTCAGCAGTCGCATCCCGGCTGCGGCGAGCGTTTGGGCGCCGTCGTAGCGAATTCCGCGCGGGTCAGGCGCCCGTCGCGATTGCCATCCGCGCCCGCGAAGCGATCCGACGTCCGCACCGACCATTCCTCGAACGACAGCAGGTTGTTGCCGTCGGTGTCGAGCTTGCGGAAGGCCTTGACCCGGCTGCCCAACAGCTCGCCCCGCGTGATGATGTTGTCGCGATCGCGGTCGTAGCGGTCGAAGCGCCGCTCCTCGCGCGTGCGGTCGGTCGCAGCGGGGACGCGCGGCGGCGCGCCCTCCGCATCGGGATCGCCGACCGGGAACGGCGGCTCCGCTTCGGCGGGCGCATCGGGCTGGGCAGCCACCGTCTGCGGATCGTCGCTCGCGCGACCCTGCCACCAGAACAGGCCCGCCGCCGCCAGCAGCAAGGCCGAAACCGAACCCGCGATGAAGCGCCCCATGCCGCACCCTTTCGGCGGCGATCCTATGGCCTGGCCGGGGCGCTGCCAAGGGGAGTCACCGCACGAGCGCGCGTCCCATCATGCGCAGCCAGGCGCGCAGGGTGAAGCCGGGATCGGGCAGTCGCCGCGCGCGCACGTCATCAAGGGCCATGCCGAGCGCGAGACGCAAGGGCCGCGTCAGGCCCCGTGAATCGCCGTGCCCGAACCCCTCCCCCGCAGCGATCGCCGCCGCGAGCGCACCCTCGGCCCGCTGCCGGTCGGGGTCGATCCGCGCCATATCCCACAGCGCCCAGATCGCGCCGGCATCCACCGGGCGATCGGGCGAGCCCGAGTCGATCAGGTCGAACAGCGCCCCTCTCCCGCGCCCGAAGGCCTGCCAATCGGCCTCGGTCATCGGCGCGGGGTCGAGCAGCATTCGCCAGGCACCCGCAAGCGCATGGATGTGGGCGGGATCGGGCGGACTTCCGGCGCTGCACGTCCGCCAGTCATCGATCAGCGGTTCGCCCCGCCCCTGCGCCGTGCCCGTCGCATCGTCGGCGGTCAGCGCCTCCTCCCACCAGGCCAGCCGGATCGCCGCCACCGCCCCCTCACGCGCGCCGAACACGATCCGCGCCATGCGCGCGTCGATGCTCCAGCACAGCCGGTGCCAGTCGCGCGCGCGCGCCGGGGCATAGGCGATCAGGAGCGAAACAGAGGGATTTTCGACCCCGCCGAAGGAGCCGTCCAGCGGCGTTGAGCCCGTTACCATTTTCTTAAAGATATCCCTCTAGTCGCGAAAGATCGGAACCAGGTGAGCACGCGCGGGCCGGCGTTCGACCGTGCGTGCGCGCATCAGAATGGACGGTCCAGCATGCCACGTACAGGCCACGACAAGAAGGCGTTTCTGACCTCGCTGCGAAAGAGCCAGGCAGGGAATACGCTGGCGTTGACGGCGGTCGCCATCGTGCCGATCATCGCGCTGATCGGCGGCGGCGTCGACGTCAGCCGCTACTATGTGGTCAAGTCGCGGCTTCAGGCGGCATGCGACTCGGCCGCTCTGGCGGCCCGCAAGGCGATGGACGGCACCACCTGGTCCGACGACGCCGAAGACGTGGGCGAGAATTTCTTCGAGACCAACTATCCCTCGGGCACCATGGGCACATCGGGGGCGGATATCGAACTCGATTCGCCCACCACCGGCGTGGTGAGCGGGTCCGCCACTGCGACGGCGCCGCCGACGCTGATGGCGCTGTTCGGTACGGGCGACAAGACGATCACTGTATCCTGTTCGGCCAAGATGCTGCTGCCGAACACGGACATCGTGTTCGCGCTCGACACCACCGGGTCGATGGCCGACACCAACCCCGACGACACGGTGAGCCGTATCCAGGCGCTTCGCGACGCGGTGAACAGCTTCTACTCGACGCTCGCCTCCGCCGCGCCGAGCGGGGTGCAGTTGCGCTACGGCTTCGTGCCCTTCTCCTCGACCGTCAATGTCGGCAAGCTGCTGAAGCGCGAATGGATGGTCGACAGTTGGACCTATCAGTCGCGGATCGACAACGGCACTACGACGTCGGGTGGTTCGGGGGGATCGGACACCACGACGGTGTACAGCAACTGGTCCTATGTCAGCGGCAGCAAGGTCACCGAGAACGAGCCCAACGGGAGTCTCGAAAACTGCGTACCCTCCGCCAGCAATACATACGGCTCCAACACGACGAATACAGCATGGGTCTATTCGCCATATCCGGGCGGCGGGACGCAGCAGTCGCGCGATCAGAACAAGACCGAAACGGGCATCCAGTACAGCGCGTCCATTTCCGGCGGCCAATGCAAGCGCAAGAAGACGACCTACACCGACTACAAGACAACCCGAACGCAGACCATCATTCCCGTTCCGACACCACCCAGCGGCGGCAGCACCGTTTACAAGTGGATTTACCAGCCACGCACATATGATGTCAGCGCGCTGAAGGGCGGCGTCGCTGACGGCACGTCGCTGATGAGCGGTACCGCGTTCACCGTTGCCAAGCTGGGTAACAATCACGCCAACCTGAGCGTCGACTGGGCCGGCTGCATCGAGGAGCGCAAGACTCTGCGCTCCGACGAAACGGCGGTGAAGCTGGGCGAACCGTTCGACCTGAACATCGATCTGGTGCCCGATGTCACTGACGACGAAACGCGCTGGCGGCCGTTCCTCCCCAAGCTGGTCTACTGGCGCAAGGGATCGAAGACCAATTGGGACACCAATGCCTTCAATTCCAACAGCAATCTCAATCGTGCCGACAGCCAGGACGGTGGCCAGTCGGCAGCCTGCCCGACAGCGTCGAAAAACCTGGCGGCGATGACGTCGAGCGAGGTATCGACCTATCTCAACTCGCTGACGCCGAGCGGCTTTACCTATCTCGACATCGGCATGATCTGGGCCGCGCGGCTGATTTCGCCCACCGGTCTTTTCGCCGCCAGTAACAGCAGCATCCAGCGGCAGCGGCATATCATCTACCTGACCGACGGCGACATCGAGACGAAGAACTACGTCTATGACGCCTATGGCCTGTCCGCGCTCGACCGCCGCCGCACCGCGACGACAGCGGTGCCGACCGACACCGATCAGGACACGCTGGTGGGTGAGCGCTTCGCCGCGCTCTGCACGGCGGTCAAGAACAAGGGCATCACGGTCTGGGTGATCGCGTTCGGAACCGAACTGACCGATCTGCTGGAAGACTGCGCGAGCGAGGGCCGGGCGTTCCAGGCTGACGACGCCGCGACGCTCAACGAGAAGTTCGCGGAAATCGCGGCGAGCATCGCACAGCTCCGGCTGACCGAATAGGATGCGGACCTTGTATCGCGCCCTGAAAGCAAGCGAAGGCGGCTCCACCGTGGTGGAGTTCGCCGCAGTGATGCCGGTGTTCGTGATGCTGCTGCTCGGCGGCTTCGACATCTCGTACCAGATGTATGTCCGATCCGTGCTGGAGGGCGAAGTCGCCAAGGCTGGCCGCGACAGCGCGCTGGAAACCGGCAGTGCCTCGGACATTCAGGCTGCGATCGACGCGCAGGTGACCGCCGGAGTCCAGGCTGTCGCCAGTGGGGCCACGCTCGACTTCGATCGCGAGTCCTTCTCCTCCTACGAGCGCGTGGCGAGCCCCGGAGAGCCGTTCATCGACGGCAATGGCAACAATGTTTGCGACGATGGCGAGGCTTTCGAGGACTCGAACCGCAACGGCAGCCGGGATGCGATCGGAAGCACGGCGGGCTTTTCGGGCGCGAAGGATGCGATCGTCTACACCGCGACAGCGACCTATCCGCGCATCCTGCCCATGGCGAGCCTGCTCGGATGGGGCGATGAGGT
Source organism: uncultured Sphingobium sp. (assembly GCA_964544675.1). Taxonomy (GTDB): domain Bacteria; phylum Pseudomonadota; class Alphaproteobacteria; order Sphingomonadales; family Sphingomonadaceae; genus Sphingobium. The sequence continues at coordinate 1,241 of CAZJCT010000079.1, read as the reverse complement.
CAGCGTGAGCGCGACGACCATGCTCAGAATCCAGCCGTTCAACGCCCAGGCGGAAGTGCCTCAGGGAACATGCCCATGACTGGCGCGCTCCACCGTCTGCGCCGCATCAACGCCTGCCAGTCGGGTCTGGCGGCCGTCGAATTCGCGCTGTCGATGCCGCTGCTGCTGACCCTCTTCCTGGGCGGCGGCGAGCTGACCAACAACATCATTGCGCGCAAGCGGATCACCGAAGTCGCCATGATGGTCGCGGACAATGCCGCGCGCATGGGCGACGACACGGTCCTCGCCAACAAGCCGATCACCGAGGCGGAGATCAACGAGGTGTTTCTGGGCGCGCAGTTGCAGGCGGCGGCACTCGACCTTGAAGCGAACGGACGCATCGTCCTTTCCAGCCTCGAGCAGAATGACGATGGTGGCCAGTGGATTCACTGGCAGCGTTGCTTTGGCGCTGCCGATTACGACCCGCCCGACCCCGAAGGCACCGGCGAGTCCGGGACCGGATTTGCCGGCATGGGCCCCGTAGGCAGCCTCATTACCGCGAGCGAGGACGACGCCGTGATGCACGTGACGGTGGTGTACGACTATACGCCGCTCGTACCCGTCGCCTTCGCCGGATATGACGGCCAGCGCTTCACCGCCACAGCCGCATTCAACGTCCGCGACGACCGCGACTTGTCAGGCCCCACCAACCCGACGCCGGCCGCCACCGTGAACGACTGCGACTGAGCGCGGCTCAGCGATAGCAGACCTTCTTCGCTGCCGAGACCACGCGGCCTGCATCGATCAGCGCCGCCTTCTCCAGATTGGCCGCATAGGGCAGCGGCACATCCTCGTTGGTGACGCGCAGCACCGGAGCGTCGAGGTCGTCGAAGCCCTGCTCCATCGCGACCGCGGCGATCTCGCTGGCGATCGAGCAGGTCGGCCAGCCTTCCTCGACCACGACCATGCGGTTGGTCTTCTTCAGGCTTTGCAGCACCGTTGCCGTGTCCAAGGGCCGCAACGTGCGCAGGTCGATCACTTCCGCGTCGATCCCCTCCTCCGCCAGTGCCTGCGCTGCATCGAGCGCAATGCCGACGCCGATCGAATAGCTGACGATGGTCACGTCGCTGCCCGACCGCACAACGCGTGCCTTGCCGATGGGCAGGACATAATCCTCCACATCGGGCACGTCGAAGCTGCGGCCATAGACCAGCTCGTTCTCGAGGAAGACGACGGGATCGTTGCTGCGGATCGCGGCCTTG
>CAZJCT010000078.1:0-12065 GCA_964544675.1 uncultured Sphingobium sp. | reverse complement strand
ACAGCACCGGCGGTTATCTGTTGTGGGTCACGCTCACCACCGATCTGCTGTTCGGCCTGAAGCAGGACGACCTGTTATGGTGCACCGCCGATGTCGGCTGGATCACTGGTCACTCCTATGTCGTCTACGGCCCGCTTTCCAACGGTGTGGCGACGGTGATGTTCGACGGCGTCCCGACCTATCCCGATGCCGGGCGGTTCTGGGAAACCAGCGAGCGGCTGGGCGTCACCGTGTTCTACACCGCGCCCACGGCCATCCGCGCACTGATGCGCGAAGGTGATGCGCCGGTGACGCGGCATGACCTTTCGAAGCTGCGCCTGCTTGGAACGGTGGGAGAGCCGATCAATCCCGAGGCGTGGCAATGGTATCATCGCGTGGTCGGTGGCGGGCGGTGCGAGATCGTCGATACGTGGTGGAAGACCGAGACCGGTGGCGCGCTGATCGCGCCGGTTCCGGGTGCGATGGAAACGAAGCCCGGCTCAGCCACCAGGCCGCTGCCGGGCGTATTCCCCGAACTGGTCGACGCAGAAGGCAAGGTGCTGGACGGCACGACCGAGGGCAATCTCGTCATCACACAGAGCTGGCCGGGCCAGATGCGCACCGTCTGGGGCGATCACGATCGCTTCTTCCAGACCTATTTCAGCACCTATCCCGGCAAATATTTCACCGGCGACGGCGCGCAGCGCGACGAGGATGGGTATTTCTGGATCACCGGCCGGGTGGACGACGTGATCAACGTCTCCGGCCACCGCATGGGCACCGCCGAGGTGGAAAGCGCGCTCGTCGCCCATGCCAAGGTGGCCGAAGCCGCCGTGGTCGGCATGCCGCACGAGGTGAAGGGCCAGGGCATCTATGCCTATGTGACGCTGAACGCCGGAGAGCCGGAAAGCGACGACCTTCGCGCCGAGCTGGTGAAATGGGTCCGGCACGAGATCGGCCCGATCGCCACCCCCGACGCGATCCAGTTCGCCCCCGGCCTGCCCAAGACCCGCTCGGGCAAGATCATGCGGCGGATCCTGCGCAAGATCGCGGAAGGCGACATCTCCAACCTCGGCGACACGTCGACCCTCGCCGATCCGTCGGTGGTCGATAACCTCGTGGCCGGGCGTCAGAATTAGGCAAGAGCCGTCATACCCGCGAAAGCGGGTATCCAGAGTCACGAGCGACGGCGCCTGTCGCCCTCACAATCCGTTACCCCTGCGCCGGTCCTGGATATACCCTCCGTTCGTATCGAGCGTAGTCGAGATACGCTGCGCGACCGCTTCTCGACTACGCTCGAAGCGAACGGCGGGAGCGATGACGAATCTCGCTGCTGCCGTAGCAGCCACTACACCCGGCCCGCCCGCAGCGCGCCGCCGCCCGCCAGCGGCGTGATCGCGACCAGCACCAAAGCGGCGGCGGCGAGGAGCTTGAGCGCGCCGCCGCCCTCCCCCGCCGTCGACCCCGCGCCGAAAATGAGGAGCGGCACGGCGAGCGGGAGGACGAGCAATCCGGCAAGCGCGCTGCTGCCGCGCAGACCGCTGGTCAGCGCCGCGACCATCACCGCCAGCGCGGCGAGGCCCACGCTGCCGACCGCGAGCGACAGCTCGAGCCTCAGCAGCACCTCGCCCGACAGGTTGAGAAGCGCCGCCGCCGGCAAGGCCGCGACCAGCAGCGGCGGGGCGAAGTTCAGCCAGTGCGCCGCCAGCTTCGCCGCGATCCACGTCTCCTCGCGCATGCCTCGCACAACGAGCTGGTCGAGCACGCCGCCCTCGCGGTCGGGCTCGATCAGCCGGTCGATGGGCAACAGGCTGGCGAGCAATGCCGCGATCCACAGCATGCCTCCACCGGTCGCGCGCAGCATCGCGCGGTCGGGGCCGATCGCGAACGGCACAAGGGTCGCGACCAGCAGCACGAAGATCACCGGCATCGCCGCCGCGCCCGACGCCCAGCTGCGGCGGCAGTCGCGCAGGATCAGCGCCGCGATCATGCGGCCTGGTCCTCGACCGGGGCGGCGAGCAGGATCTGCTCGTCCTGACGCCAGGGAAGCGGCATGTGCGACGCCGCGATGACGACGCCCCCCACCGTCAGATGGCGCTCCACCGCCGCCGCGAGCAGCGCGACGCTGTCGCGGTCGAGACCGTTGGCCGGTTCGTCGAGGAGCCAGATTCCCGCCCCCGACCCCAGCGTCCGGGCGAGGCTGGCGCGCTTGCGCTGGCCGGTGGACAGCATGCGGACAGGGACTTCGGCCAGGGCATCGAGCGCCAGCGCCGCCATCGCGGCTTCGCGCGCGCCGGGGTCACGGCCATCGATCCGGCTCCAGAAGCCGAGCGCATCGGCCAGCGGCCGGTCGGCATCGAGCGCGAGATTGTCATCGCTGAGGCTGAAGCCGCCCACGGCATCGACCCGCCCGGCATAAGGCGCGACCAGCCCGCACAGGGTGCGCAGCAGGCTCGACTTGCCGACCCCGTTCGGCCCGGCGACGATCGCGGATCCACCCGGCCCGAGCGACAGGTTCAGGCCGGCGAACAGCATCCGGCCCCCGCGAACACAGGCCAGCCCCTCGACCGCGATCCGGCCGCCGCCCTCTGCCTCCCGATCCGTCGCCGCCCGAACCGTACCTGCTTGACCCGTGCCTGTCATCGTCGTCACATGGCGCAGGATGCGGCGGCTGCCAAGCGCCGACGGCAGGGAGCGATGCTGTGACGGGACTGCTGAGCGAGGACGAGCGCGCGGCGCTGCTGGCCGATCTGGAGGGATGGTCGCTCTCGGCGGACGGGGCGGCGATCACGCGCGTCTTTGTCTTCGCCGATTTTTCCGAGGCCTTTGCGTTCATGACCCGCGTGGCGCTGCTCGCGGAAAAGGCGGATCATCACCCCGACTGGTCGAACAGCTATAACCGGGTGGAGATCGGCCTGACCTCGCACGACGCAGGCGGCCTGACCCGCCGCGACGCAAAGCTGGCACGCGCGATCGATGCGCTGATTTAGCGCCGCCCTAAAGCGTCGGCGCGCCGTAGTGATGCCAGGCAAGAACGGCGGCTGCGCCGCGCCAGGGCCGCCAAGCCTCCGCCAGAGCGCGCGTTTCCGCCTCGCTCGGCCGCGCAGGGAGATCGAGGATGCGGCCGACCTCCACCTGCACCGCCAGATCGCCCGCAGGCCAGATGTCGGGCCGCCCCTCTGCGAAGAGCAGGTAGATCTCCGCCGACCAGCGGCCAATCCCCTTGACCTTCACCAACTGCGCGATCGCGTCCTCATCATCGTCCGGTAACGACGACAGGTCCAGTTCGCCCGACAGGATCAGCGCCGCCAGGCTGCGCGCATAGCCCTGCTTCTGGCGCGAAAGGCCGCAGGCGCGCAACGCGTCGAAGTCGCTCGCCTGGAGCGCGTCGGGCGGGCAGCCTGCCCCGAGCGCCGCCTCCAGCCGGGTCCACACCGCTCCGGCGGCCGCGACGCTGACCTGCTGGCCCACGATCGTGCGAAGCAGCGTCTGATAGCCACGCGGCCGCAGTCGCGCCTCGGGATAGCCTACCCGCGCAAGCGCATCGGCAAAGCGCGGCTCCACCCCCGACAAGGCGTCGAGCGCCCCGCGAAGTGTCGCATCGTCCAGTACAGGAGCCATTCCGGTTGCGCGCCTCGCATTGACATCGTTTCCCGATCCGCCATAGGGCGCCCAAAACGGAATGTGGAGACCAGAATGCCTCAGTTGACGATCATCCAGCGTGACGGCGAATCGCGGACCATCGACGCTCAGGAAGGCCTGTCGCTGATGGAAGCGATCCGCGACAACGGTTTTGACGAACTGCTCGCGCTGTGCGGCGGCTGCTGTTCCTGCGCCACCTGCCATGTCTTCGTCGATGAGGGCTATGCCGATAAGCTGCCGCCGATGAGCGAGGACGAGAACGACCTGCTCGACAGCTCCGACCATCGGGGGCCGATGAGCCGCCTGTCGTGCCAGGTGCCCGTCACCGGTGCGCTCGAAGGCATGAAGGTCACGATCGCCCCCGAAGACTGATCCTTCAGGGCAGCGGCGCGACCCTCAGCACCGCAACCGGCGCATCCTGGGTCAGCGGCGTGATGCGCCACGCGACCTGCGACCGCCCGTCGGGCATCCGGGTCGCGCCCTCCTCCTGATTCTGGCTGACGATCGTTGCGTCGGTCGTCAGCGTGAAGGTGCCGTCGATGCGGTCATTGCCCTTGCCGCCAGCCGGCGGGCCAAAGCCGGGGGCGGAGATCGACCCCTGGCTGTCCTTGGCGAATGCGGGCGCCTTGATCCGCACCCCGTCCTTGCCGCGCAGCTCGATCATCAGGAACGGCACCAGCACTTCGGCATCGGGGTTGAACGGAAACACGAAGCCGTGGGTGAGCTTGCCCGTTACGCTGTAGTCGATCGCCAGCCGGTCGTCGCCCGCATGGCGGACGCTGCGGAAGCCATATTCCTTCGCCAGCGCATCGGCGAGAGTCTGCATGCGCTTGCGCTCCGCCTCCGGATCGACCGCCTCGTCCTCGCCGCCGGCCGGCGAATCGGGCTTGGGAGAGATCACCTCGCCGACATAGGTGAAGGTGAAGCTGCGGTCCGCCCGTATGTCGAGGGTGGACGTGAACTTGCCCGGCGCCAGCAGGCATCCCGTCAGCAGCAGCGGCGCTGCCAGCGCGATCAGCAGGCCCGCCGCCCGACGTGCGAAATGTCCCATCACCCACCCCCGTTCGTTACGGGTGCATCCTATCAGCGCGTGGCGCAGGCATAAAGCGCGATGGCGGCGGCATTGGAGACGTTGAGGCTCTCCATGCGCGGGCTGATCGGCAGGCGGGCGATCGAGTCGCAATGGTTGACGGTGTTTTCGCGCATCCCGTCGCCCTCCGCACCCAGCACGAGCGCCAGCCGGTTTACCCCCGCGACGGCATCGCCCAGCATCGAGTCGGCGTCGCCGTCGAGGCCGATGCGCCAGTAGCCGGCCTCCGCCATCTCGTCGAGCGCACGGGCAAGGTTCACGACGCGCACCCAGGGCATGAACTCCAGCGCGCCTGACGCGGCGCGCGCGATCACCCCCGATTCGGGTGGGGCATGCCGGTCCTGCGTCACGATGCCCAGCGCGTCGAACGCCGCGGCCGACCGCAATATCGCGCCGACATTGTGCGGGTCGGTGACCTGGTCGAGCACGAGGATCGGGCGGCGCGCTGCCTCATCCGTCGCGCCTTCCTCCAGCAGATCGCCCAGCCAGATATCCTCGAGCGCCTCAACCTCGGCCACGATCCCCTGGTGCGGCGCATCGGCGGGGACGAGCCGTGCCATGTCGGCGACGTCGGAATAGACGATCGGCAGCACGGGCGGCAGCTCCAGCGCGGCGATGACCTCGCGCGTGCCCCAGATCTTGCGGACCACCCGATGCGGGTTGGCGAGCGCGGCGATGACGGCGTGGCGCCCGTAGAAGCGCGGATAGCCGCCCTTGGGCTTGCCGGTGCGATGACCTCTTTTCATGATCGGCGGTGTTTATCCGCCTGAACGGAGCGGAGGCAAGCGCCAACGCCGATCGGCGGAAATGATGGACGCTTTGGCCGCCCGGGGCATTGACAGGCGCACGCCCTTTCGTCATTGACCCCCTTCCCGCGACAGGGTTCACCCGGCGTCGTGGAAGGGTGGCCGAGTGGTTAATGGCAGCAGACTGTAAATCTGCCCGCGAGAGCGTACGCTGGTTCGAATCCAGCCCCTTCCACCACTATCCATTTGCGGGTAGCCGCCACGCCAACCCTACCCGCGTGGTTCCGGTTCGTGGTTTCTCCACTCACCTCCACCATCACTCCAGACAATAAGACAGCAAGTGCGTCGTCAGTGACGCTGGAAGCTCACCGGCGCGCGATCAGCACCGGCACGGGCTTGCTGAAGTCGACCGCTCCGCCCTGGAGCGCGGCGAGCTGCTTGCCCGGCATGCAGTCGGCGATGATCGTCGGATAGTCGGCGGTGGCGGCGCGGTACATCAGCGCCGTGTCCACCTGCGACTCGCAATCGGTCGCGGAGACGTGGCGGACCGGTTCGACGGGCAATTGCCGGCACTGCGACAGATCGTCGGAGCATCCGAACATCACCAGAAAAAAGGCTGCGATTCCATTCATATGCCGTGTTCCCTACAGCATCGACTCCTCAAACCGCTGTGCGTTCCATCACATAGATTAAAAAGCGTCGGAACGTCCTTGATGCGTAACAATTATGCCTCTGCGGAGGTGGCGTTACGATGAACGAGACGGGAGCGCATGTCTGGCGCCTGGCGACGGCAGACCGCGCCCATGTGATGATCGACGCCGCCGGCTATTTCGATGCGCTGCGCAGCGCGATGATGAACGCGCGGCACCGGATCATGCTGATCGGATGGGATTTCGACACGCGCATTCATCTGTTGCGCGACGGCCCGCCCGACGACGGGCTGCCGACCCGGCTGGGCGATTTCATCCTGGCCATCGCCAAGGCGAACCCGGAGCTGGAAATCCGCATCCTGAAATGGGATGTCGGCGCGCTCAAGATACTGGGGCGGGGCCGCTCGATCCTCGACGTGCTGCGCTGGAGCCTCCACAAGCGGATTCACTTCAAGCTCGACGGCGCGCATCCGGTGGGGTGCAGCCATCACCAGAAGATCGTGGTGATCGACGACCGCTTCGCGGTGTGCGGCGGCATCGACATGACCCGCGACCGATGGGACACGCGCGCGCATCACGACCTCGACCCGCAGCGCAAGGAGCCGAACGGCCAGCCCTATGGCCCCTGGCACGACATGACGATGCTGGTGGAAGGAGAAGCCGCCGCCGCGCTGGGCGAACTGGCGCGCAACCGCTGGCACGCCGCCGGCGGAGAGCGGCTCGACCCGCTGCCCGAACGCCGGGGTGACGAGACGGCCTGGCCCGAACAGGTCCGCGCCGAGTTCCGCGACGTCCGCGTCGGCATCGCGCGCACCCGCGCCGGCCACAAGGAGCATGAGGAAGTGCGGGAAATCGAGGCGCTGTCGCTGGCGCTGATCGCCCGCGCCAAACGCTTCATCTATGCCGAAAGCCAGTATTTCGCCTCGCGCAAGATCGCCGAGGCAATCGCCCGCCGGCTGGCAGAGGATGCCCCCCCGGAAATCGTGCTGATCAACCCGGAGTCCGCCGACGGCTGGCTGGAAAGCGAAGCGATGGACAGCGCGCGCACGCGGCTGCTCCATGCCATCGGTCCAGCCGACAGCGGCCAGCGGTTCCGCGTCTATGCGCCCTATGCGGCGCTCGGCACGCCCATCTATGTCCATGCCAAGCTGATGATCGTCGACGATGCCGTCCTTCGCGTGGGATCGGCGAACATGAACAACCGCTCGCTCGGCCTCGACAGCGAGTGCGACCTCTATATCGACTGCGCGCTTCCCCAGAATGACGGGTGCGGCGATGCGATCCGGGCGCTGCGGGTCAACCTGCTGGCCGAGCATTGCGGAATCGCCGACGAGGAGATGGCGGCGCTGCTCGACCGGCATGATGGGTCGATGCACGCGGCCATCGCGGAGGCGACGCGCGAAAACCGGCGACTGCGTCCGCTCGCGCTTCGCGAGCTCAATGCGGTCGAACGCGAACTGGCCGACAATGAGGCGCTGGACCCAGAAAAGGCGGAGGATCTGCTCGAACCCTTCGCCAGGACCGGTCTCTTCCGGCGGGGCAGGCGATTGAAGCGCCCCGATTAAGAGCGCTGCCCCGACAACCATTCGCCACGCGGCGCGTTTCCGCTTCCACCCCACTGGAAGGCGGATGGATGAAACGTGCGATCAGCTTTGCCGACGATGCCCAGCCGGGGATCACCCGCAGGCTGATCAGAGGGAAATGGGCCTATTTCCAGCCCGGCGGCGAACGGATCACCGACCGGGACGAGATCGACCGGCTCAACGCCATCGGCCTTCCGCCCGCTTATGACCGGGCGTGGTTCGCGACCGATCCCAACGCGCATCTGCTGGCCACCGGCATCGATGCCAAGGGGCGCAAGCAATATCGCTACCATGACGATTTCCGCGCGCAGCGCGACGCGATCAAGTTCGACCATTGCGCCGAGTTCGGCCACGCGCTGCCGCGAATCCGCGCGCGGGTGGAACAGGACCTTCAGGACCGGGGCCTGACCGCGCGGCGGGCGGTCGCGTCAGTGGTGCGGCTGCTCGACAGCGGCCAGATCCGCGTCGGCAACGAGGTCTATGCCAGGACCAACAGGAGTTTCGGCGCAACCACGCTGCGCCACCGCCACGCCGAATTGAAGGGACGCGCGCTACGCCTGCGCTGGCGTGCCAAGTCGGGTAAGGACCGCGACATCACCGTCACCGACAAGAGCCTGATCCGCTTTGTCCGCAAGGTGCAGGACCTGCCGGGCCAGCATCTCTTCCAGTATCTCGACGAGGATGGCGACGCCTGCCCCGTCACCTCATGCGACGTGAACGATTATGTGCGGGAGGTCAGCGGCGGCGATTTCACCGCCAAGGATTTCCGCACCTGGACCGCATCGGCGCTGGCGTTCGAATGGCTGGCGGAACCGCGCGAGGCGACCGGCCTCAGGCCCATGCTCGACCATGTGTCGGACCGTCTGGGCAATACGCCCGCGATCGCGCGAAAATCCTACATCCACCCCGCGCTGATCGAGGTCGCGCGCGACCGGGGGACCGCCTTTCGCGAGGGCCTCAGACTGCCGCGCCGGACGAAGTGGGAAAGCCGGCACGAGCGCGGGCTGCTGGCGTTTCTGGAGGGGCTTGGCTGAACCACGAGGATGAGAGAGACCCCAGCCTTCGCTGGGGTGACGGCATTGATTTAATCGTCATGCCAGCGAAGGCTGGCATCTGGGGAGATGACGCGCGACCCGCTGCACCCTCTCACACCGTAAAACTCTCCCCGCAGCCGCAGCTTCCCTTGGCGTTGGGATTGTCGAACACGAAGCCGGCGGTGAAGTCGTCCTCGCGCCAGTCCATCGTCGATCCGATCAGATACAGGACCGAGGCGCCGTCGATGTAGAAGACCCCGCCGGGCGTCTCGATCTTCTCGTCGAACTTCTCTTCCTCGGTCACATAGTCGACCGAATAGGCAAGGCCCGAGCAACCGCGCCGGGGCGTCGACAGCCTGACGCCGATCGCGCCTTCGGGAGCGCGCGCCATCAGTTCGGCAATGCGCGCCTCCGCACCGGGGGTCAGGATGACGGCGGCGCGCTTGGCGCGGGGCGTTGTGGTTGTCTCAACAGTCATCGTCTTCACTCCTGCCGTTCGCGCTGAGGAGGGGCTGAGCGCAAGCGAAGCTCCGTCTCGAAGCGCGGGGTCCTTCGAGACGCCGTTTCGCTGGCGCTCAACGGCTCCTCAGGACGAACGGCCACTCGGCTCACAACATCCCCAGTTCCAGCTTGGCCTCGTCCGACATCTTCTGCGGGTCCCATGGCGGGTCCCAGACCAGATTGACCTCGGCATGGCCGACGCCCGGCACCGATCCGACGCGAAGCTCGACCTCGGCGGGCATCGATTCGGCGACGGGGCAATGCGGCGTGGTCAGCGTCATCGTCACCACGGCATGCCCGTCATCGGTCACGTCGACGCCGTAGATCAGGCCGAGGTCGTAGATATTGACCGGGATTTCGGGGTCGTAGATCTCGCGCAGCGCGGTGATGATCGCGTCATAGACTTCGCCACCCGGCTCGCCCGGCGCCACGTCGGCGGGCCGCTCGTTGAGGAAGCCGTCGAGATAGTCGCGCTTGCGCGCAAAGGCCTCGGCAGGCGACTCGGCGGCGGCGTCCTCCACGCGTGCGCGCGGCGGCGGGGACACGCCGTCCACTTCCTCGATGCTGATCCTGTGCTCGTCGTTCATCCGAATATCTTCCTGACCCGTTCCATCCCCTCGGCCAGCGCGGCGATGTCGCTTTCGTCGCTGTAGATGCCGAAGCTCGCGCGTGCCGTGGCGGGCAGGCCCAGCACGTCCATCAACGGCTGTGCGCAATGATGCCCCGCGCGGATCGCGACCCCGCTCTCGTCCAATATGGTGCCGATGTCGTGGGGATGAACCCCCTCCATCGCGAAAGAGACGATTCCGAGCGACGCGTCCGGTCCCAGTACGCGCACGCTGTTGATGCGGCCCAGCGCCTCGCGCGCCGCCGCGACCATCGCGGCTTCATGCGCGGCGATGCGGTCCATGCCGAAGCCTTCGACATAATCGATCGCCGCCGCCAGCCCGATCGCCTCGACAATGGCAGGCGTTCCCGCCTCGAACCGCGTCGGCGCGGGCGCATAGGTGGTGCGTTCGAAGGTCACGCGGTCGATCATCGACCCGCCGCCCTGCCACGGCGGCATCGCGTTCAGCAGCTGCCCGCGTGCCCACAGCACGCCGATACCCGTCGGACCGTAAAGCTTGTGGCCTGAGAAGGCATAGAAGTCGCAGTCGAGCGCACCCATGTCGAGCGCCATGCGCGGCGCCGCCTGGCAACCGTCGATCAGGATCTTCGCCCCAACCGAATGCGCGATGTCCGCCGCGCGCCGCGCGTCGAGCGCGCTGCCGAGCACGTTCGACACATGCGCCAGCGCGACGATCTTGTGAGCAGGCCGGATCATCGCCGCCATCGCGTCGAGGTCGATCGCACCGTCGGCGGTCAGCGGCACTACGTCGATTGCCGCGCCCACGCGCTCCGCAACCATCTGCCACGGCACGATATTGCTGTGATGCTCCAGCGCGGAGAGCAGGATGCGGTCGCCCGCCTTCAGGTTCGCCCCGCCCCAGCTTTGCGCGACGAGATTGATCGCCTCGGTCGCGCCGCGGACGAAGACGATCTCCTCCTCGCGCCCGCCGACGAAGGTCGCGACCCGCCGCCGCGCCGCCTCATAGGCGAGCGTCATGTCGGCCGAGCGCTTGTACACGCCGCGATGGACCGTCGCGTAATCCTCGCCCATCGCGCGCACCGTCGCGTCGATGACGGCACGCGGTTTCTGCGCGGTGGCGGCGGTGTCGAGATAGTGCCAGCGGTTGCCGGCGTCATCGAGCAGGCCGGGGAAGTCGGCCCTTATCGCCCTCTCCCGTTCACGGGAGAGGGAGGGGCCCGCTCCGAAGGAGTGGGAGGGTGAGGGCCCACCAGGCGAACCCTCACCCGTGAACGGGGGCACGTGACCCCGATCACCCTCTCCCGCAAGCGGGAGAGGGAGAGTGTCGTCACCGCTCACGCCAACGCCCCCAGCTTGGCGAGCGCCGCATTCTCGAAGCGCGCCTTCTCGCCCTCGTCGGCCATGTCGTCGAACAGGCCGGCGATGAACGCCTGAAGCAGCAGGGTGCGCGCCGCCGCCGGGTCGATTCCGCGCGCGGCGCAATAGAACAGAGCCGCCTTGTCGAGCTCGCCGACCGTCGCGCCATGCGCGCATTTCACGTCGTCGGCGAAGATTTCCAGCTCGGGCTTCGCGTTGGCGGTAGCGGTGCGGTCGAGGAGCATCGCCTTCACCGACTGCTCGGCGTCGGTCTGCTGCGCTCCGCGCGCCACCGCGATCTTGCCCAGATAGCTGCCCGTCGCGCGCGCGCCCAGGACCGACCGGATGCACTGGCGGCTGACCGCGCCGGGCTCGGCGTGGGAGACGCGCGTGACGATCTCGAGCGTCTGGTCGCCGCCGCCGATGATCGCGGCGTCGAGGTCGAAGCGCGCGCCTTCGTGAAGCGTGACGTCGAAGCTGATCCGGCCGAACCGCCCGCCGATGTTGAGCGCATGAACCGACAGCGTGCCACCGGCGGCGATGTCGATGACATGGTCGCGCACGATCACGGCGTCGCTGTCCGCATCCTGCAGAAGCTGCCGCGTCGCGCTCTCGCCCGCGCCGACACCGATCCGCTCGGGCGCGGGCAGCGGCCAGACGCTCGCCAGAGCCTCGACATCGCTATAGCGCCAGTCCTCGTCGCGGCGCGTGGGCAGGGCAAGCGCGGCGTTCACCCCACCACCTCGGCATAGCCTTCGCGCTCCAGTTCGAGCGCCAGGTCAGGCCCGCCCGACTTCACGATGCGGCCGCCGGCGAGGACATGGACGAAATCGGGCCGCACATAATCGAGCAGCCGCTGATAATGGGTGATGAGAAGCACCGCCTTGTCGGGCGC
>CAZJCT010000077.1:0-12329 GCA_964544675.1 uncultured Sphingobium sp. | reverse complement strand
CCCTTCCGGTCGAGGTCGACGCGCAGGGCTTCGCGCTCGACAAGGCGATGGCGGAGCTTCGCTTCGACGCGGCGGCCAATGCGATCTATCATTTCGTGTGGGATCAGTTCTGCGACTGGTATCTCGAGCTGATCAAGGGCGCGATCGACGACGAAACGCGCGCCGTCGCGGGCTGGGTGCTCGACCAGATCCTCGTCATGCTGCACCCCTTCATGCCCTTCATCACCGAAGAGCTGTGGCATGCGCTTGGGCAGCGGCCGTATGAATTGATCGTCGCGCGATGGCCGAATCCCCAAGCCACGGTGGATGCGGAGGCCAGCCAGGCGGTCGAGTGGTTCATCGACTTCACCGGCAAGCTGCGCAACGCGCGCAACGAGTTGGGCCTGCCGCCGGGGCAGCGGCTGACCGGTCATGTGGGCGAGGCCGACGCGGCGACGCAGCCGAACCTCAACCGCTGGGCGTCTGCTCTGCCCCGCATCGCGCGGGTCGACATGAGCGGCGATCCGGCCCCGGCGGGTGCGTCGATCAGCATCGTCGTGGGCGAGGCGACCTATGTCTTCCCGCTCGAGGGAATCATCGACATCGCCGCCGAAAAGGCGCGGCTAGCCAAGGCGCTGGAGGCGGCGGCCAAGGAGGCGAAATCGCTCGAAGGCCGGCTGAACAATCCGGCTTTCGTCGAGAAGGCCAAGCCCGAAGCGGTCGAAAAGGCCCGCGCCGATCATGCCGAACGCGCGGCGGAGGCGGAGCGGCTCGCGGCGGCGCTGGCGCGGTTGGGGTGATCATCCCGTCACCCTAGCGGTAGTCGCTATTCCGTCACCCCAGCGAAGGCTGGGGTCTCCGTCGGCGAGGGCGCACCGATGAGGAGAGAGATGCCAGCCTTCGCTGGCATGACGTGAGGGTCTAACGTCCCCCGCTGCGCCAGCGGTTGACGGTGCGCTCCAGTATCTCGTCCTCGCCGCCGGTCTGGCGCCACAAGGTTGTGAACACCGGGTCGGCGGAGGCCGGACGGCGGTGTTCCTCGAGATTGTCGAGCGAGACGCGCATCGGGATCGACACGCCCTCGCCGCAGATGATGCATTCGCGATTCCTGAGCGCCGGGATCGAATCGAGAAAGCCGCGCGATCCTTCGGGCATCGCCGCCTTCACGAACTGCTGGTCGCGGTCGTTGTTGAGGCGCATCGCGATGATCGTGCCGCATTGCGACAGCACGCCTTCGGCAAGGTCGGACGGACGCTGCGTGATGAGGCCCAGCGACACGCCGTATTTCCGGCCTTCCTTGGCGATGCGTTCCAATATCTTGCGAACCGCCTGACCTTCGCCGGCGGTGGAGGCGGGGATGTAGCGGTGGGCTTCCTCGCAGACGAGCAGGATCGGCTTCTGCTCCTCGCCGCGCGACCAGATCGCGAAGTCGAAGACCAGCCGCGCGAGCACCGACACCACGACATGCGTGATTTCCGACGGCACACCCGACACGTCGATGACCGAGATGGGGCGGCCACCCGACGGCAGGCGGAACAGCTTGCCCAGGAACGAACCCATCGAGTCGGCGACGAGCACGCCCGAGAACATGAAGCTGAAGCGCGGATCGCTCTTGATCTCGTCGAGCCGCGTCTTGATGCGCAGATAGGGTAGCGAGTTGGTGCCCTTGTCGAGCCGGCCCATCTCGGCCTGCAGGATCATGCTGAGATCCGACAGCAGATAGGGCACCGGCGCATCGACAGTCATGCGGCCGATCTGTTCCGCCAGCCGGTTCTTGGAGCGCGCGGCGAGCAGGCAGCGCGCGAGCACGTCCTTGTCCTGCGCCCGTTCGGCACCATGGCTGGTGATGAAGACCTCGCAATGCTCCTCGAAGTTCATCAGCCAGTAGGGCAGTTCGAGGTTGCCGACGTCATAGGTGACGCCATTGTCCTTGAACGCCGCGCCATATTCGCCGTGCGGATCGATCATCACGACATGGCCCTCGGGCGACAGGTCGCAGATGCGGTGGAGGATCAGCGCCGCCGACGTGGACTTGCCGGTGCCGGTCGAACCCAGCAGCGCGAAATGGCGGCCGAGAAGCATGTCGACGTTGAGCGCGGCGCGGCTGCCGCTGGTGGGATAGACGGTGCCGACCTCGATCCGCGCGTCGTCCTGCGAGGCATAGATGGCGTGAAGGTCGGCCTCGGTGACCGGGAACAGCTCGGTGCCGGGCACGGGAAAGCGCGTCACGCCGCGCCGGAAGCGGTGGAGGCGCCCGGTCAGTATCTCCTCGTCGCCTTCGCCCAGGAAATCGACGGTGGCGGAAATGTGGTTGGCGGTGCGCAGGTCGATCGCCAGCGCCCGGACGCTGCCGATGATCCAGGCTGCGCCTACCCGCATCTTGATCTGGCTGCCGACCTGGCCGGACATGGCGACCGCCGGGTCCGCGCTCGCCGCCATGGCCTCCATCGCGCCGATGTCGATCAGGACGCGGGCGCCGCCGCCGCTGACTTCGGAGACTACGCCCAGCGACGTGAGCGCCGGGGAGCGAGCCATGTGGATTTCGGTCGCGCCGGCCCGACTCTTGTCGCCGAATCCGCTCATGAAGTTCATGGTGACGACCGCTCCGTCCGATGATCGGGAACCGCCGGCTTAGCAGATGTCGGTAAACGAGATGCGAAGGGCGTCTCAGACCCTGTGCGCGATCACGCCGGCCAGCAGCCCGAGCGCGATCGCCATCGCCACCGCGCTAAGCCCGTAAAGCAGCGGCCGGCTCTGGGCAAATTCACCGATCAGCCGTTCGAAGCCCGACTTGCGCACCTCGATCTCGCGGACGGCGGCGGTGACGACGCGCCCGTCGTGGATCAGGAAGGTCTCGGCGGTATAGGTGCCGACGATGACTCGCGCCGACAGCGGCAGCCGCGCCTGGTACAGCACATTGTCGGTGATTTCGACGGTGCCGGGCTTCTGGACATACAGGCCGGTGCGGGTGCGCAGGTCGACGAGCCCGGCGGCGAAGCGGTCGATCTCGTCGCTGACGTTGAGCGAGGAGGGGGAAAGCTGGAGCTTGTCGAGCCCCAGCTCGTAGATCGCGGCGGTCCGCTCATCGACGATGTCGGCGATGGGGCGGGTGGTCGCGACGGCATAGAAGCTGGGCGCGGTGCGGAACTCGGTCGACGCGGCATTGACCCAGACGCCGGCGATCTTCTGCTTCTCGCGCATCACTACCGGCTGGCTAGGGCCTTTCAGGACGACGACGATGTCCGAACGGTCGCGCGGCACCCGCCCGTCGGGATAGACGATCGCGCCGAACAGCAGCAACTCGGCCCCGGTGAAGCTGTAGCGTATCTCGACCTGGCGCTGCGACACGTCGGGGACGAGCATCGGCTGCGTCGCGCCCGTCAGCGCGCACAGGGCGAGCACGGCAAGAGCCAGCCGCCGGATCACTGGACCTCCACCGAATAGATCTCGCCGGGATGATAGCCGAGGCCCAGCCCCATGCGGATCGCGATGATCAGCACGATGAAGGCCAGGATGATGCGCAGATATTCTGCCCGCACGCGGCGCGCCAGGCGGGTGCCGATCTGCGCGCCGGTGACGCTGCCGATGAGCAGCAGGAAGGCGAGCACCAGGTCGATGGCACGGGTGGTCAGGCTGTGGACGATGGTGGTGGCGATCGTCACGAACAGGATCTGGAACAGCGATGTGCCGACCACGACCTGCGCCGTCATCCCCAGGACGTACAGCATCGCTGGGACGAGGATGAAGCCGCCGCCAATGCCGAGCAGCATCGTCAATATGCCCGAGAACACGCCGAGGAGGAAGGGCGCGATCGGCGAGATGTAAAGGCCCGACGCGTAGAAGCGCCAGCGAAGCGGGAGCATCGCCACGAGCGGATGGTGCCGCCTGCGCCGGGCCGCGACCGGATTGCCGGTGCGGATCGCGACCATCGCGCCGATCGATTCGCGCGCCATCATCAGGCCGATCGATCCCAGCATGATGACATAAATGAGCGCGATCACCGTATCGATCTGGCCGAGCGCTTCGAGCAGGTTGAAGATGCCCGCGCCGAGCAGCGTGCCGATGAGGCCGCCGCCGATCATCACCGCGCCCATCCGAAGATCGACCGTGCCGCGCGACAGGTGGGTCCATACGCCGGAAACGCTGGCCCCCGTCACCTGAGTTGCCGACGATGCCGCCGCGACGGTGGGGGGAATGCCGTAGAAGATCAGGAGCGGCGTCGTCAGGAAACCTCCGCCGACGCCGAACATGCCCGAAAGCAGACCGACAAGCCCCCCCAGCCCGACGATCACGAGCGCGTTCACCGACAGGTTGGCAATCGGCAGGTACAGGTCCATCGCCGCCCGGCCTAGACCGAAAGCGGGGCGACTTAAAGGCAGCTCAGAAATTCATGCCGATTGTTATCGCCGGGCCGGAGGAGGGCTGCGCGCCCCCTGCGATTCGTTCGCGCCACTCGGCCGCGATCCGGGCGGAGTGGCGGCCGAGGGGGAGGCGGACGCTCGCCTGTGGTCCGACGTCGAGCCGCGCTGCACCGGGTTGCGCTCCGCCCCACACCCCCGCGCCGACAGCCAGGCGGGGCCGGAGGAGCGTGCCGATCCGTACCTCGCCGTCGACAAAGGCGTCGGGACTGTCGAAATCGACGAACCCGGCCTGCCCATAGCCGTCGATCCGGAGCGAAGGGCCGATCGCCCGCTCGCTGACGCCGCCATAAGCGAGCAGCGCGAAGTCGCTTCGCCCGCCTTCCGACAGCGCCTGCCGTCGCTCGACCGCGACGCTGACCGGCACGCCCGACACCGGACGCGCGGCGAAGCCGATCGCGGCCTCGGCAGCGGCGGGGGATGCGAGAGCCGAGCTGACGCGGCCGTAAAGCGTGGGGTCGAGGCGACCTGCCGGCGCCAGACGATAATCGACGCGTAAGCCCGCCTGCGCCCCGCCCAGGCGGCTGGCACGGCTCGGCGGCAGCACCCCGTCGCGCCGCAGGAGCACCCAGGCTCCGACGCCCCACCGGTCGGCTGGTCCTTGCGCAGTTGAAGGTGCGACCGCCATTTCTTCGGCTGAAAAGCCGGCTCCCACCGCGAAGGCCGCGAGCGCGATGCTTCGTTCGGGACGCCGCGAAAAGGCGAGCTGCGCCGCCATCAGGCGGTCGATGATAGACGGTCCCCATCCGCTCGCGCCGTTTGACGGGGCGGCGGCGAGCGGGAGTGCGACGGGCGCGGACGAAACAGCGACGCCGGGGCGAGGCGGCGGCGACGTGGTGACGGAGGAGGCAGGCTTTGCGGTCACGGCCGCGCGCGCCGCCGCCAGCCGCACGGGCGTCTTCGGTACCGCAGGACGCGCCGTCGCCTCGCGTATCGGGGCGGGACCGAACATGCGCCCCGTGATGTCGGGCAGCAGGAAGGCGGCGCGGATCAGCGTCCAGCCCGACACGACCATCAGCAGAAAGCGGAAGGGGCGCCCCGCGATCATCGCGCGAAGCCGCTGCTCAGGTCCGGGAAGCGATGCCGGGTCTTGTCCCAGACCAGCGGCGCGCCGCGCCACAGCCGGTAATAGATCGCGATCGCGCGCCGCGCGGCCAGCATCGCGATGATATTGCCCACGATGATGCGGGGAATCGCGCGCATCCCCTCGCGCCAGCCATAGGCATGGCCCGCGAACAAAGCGCGCATCGCCACGCGCCACAGCAGCAGCATGGCGGTCGCGTCGAGCAGCAGCATGATGGCGGGCGCGACCGGCGGGACCAGCCCGGGAACCAGCCAGCCCGCCAGCGTCAGCAACCCGCTCAGCAGCAGCCCGAGATAGGCAGCGAAGAGGATGATCGCCGCCAGCACCACGCGGCGGTCGCGCAGGCGCATCCAGATCTCGACGGGTCGGCGGCCCCAGCCGAGCCGGTCCCATCCCGCCAGCGCGATGCCGACGGTCCAGCGCGCCTTCTGTCGGACCGCGGCGCCCAGAGTGTCGGGGAAATGCTCGCGAGTCGCCACCAGCCCGCCCGCCGAATCGCGCATCCGCACGATCACGCCGCGCCCGCCCCGCTCGCCGATAGCGAGGCCCAGCTCATAATCCTCGGTCAGGCTGTCGGGATCGAAGGGCTGGCCGCCGCGCATGTCGGCGATGGCGGCGATCGTGTCGCGCGCGATGGCGCATCCGACGCCCGCCGACGGAACCGCCGCACCCAGTGCCTCGCGGATCATCAGCGCCTTGGCATGCGCTTCGGCGAACTCGTCGCAATAATGGCCCGCGATCCAGCGCGAGCCCGCCGACGTCAGCGGCAGCACGGGGAGCTGAACGAGCGCGAACCGCTCGACCATCACCGACATCAGCCGCAGCGCGTCGCGATGGACGATATCCTCCGCATCGTGGAGCACGATCGCCTTGACCGGCGCGCCCTCTGCCGCCTCGCGCCGCAGGACCGCGCGCCAGAGGCTGTTCAGGCAGTCGGCCTTGGTGGTCGGGCCGGCATGCGCGTTGACCACCACGCTGATCCTGTCGCTCAGTTCGGCGACCGCCATCACCGCCTCGCGCGTGGCGCGGTCATTGGGATAGATGCCGACGAAGATATGGACATGGTCGTCGTCGGCCCACTGCTTCAGGCAGTTGCGGAGCATCGGCCCGATCACCGCGCCTTCGTCCCACGCAGGGATGAGCACCGCCATGGTGCCGGGCCGGGCGGGGGCGGGCAGTGTGTCGATCGTCATCCGGGGATAGCGCCGATAGACCGTCATGCCGCGCCAGACGCGCCGCGCGCCGTACAGCAGGTCGAGGAGGAGGTCGTCGAGCCCGCCGATCAGCAGGCCGACGCCCGCGAACAGCAACAGCTCGCCGCGAATCGCGGCCAGCACCTCGACAATCGCGTAGGCCAGGGCCATGCGAATCCCCCGTTTCGGGGCAGAAAGGTCCTGCAAAACCGGGTGATTTGCAAGCGCGGCCCGGATGTCGGCCACGGACCGACTTCGTTTGACCCCCCGCCCCCCGGCGGCTAGCACAGTCCCCATGCTTGGCTTTAACCTCCGCAGAACGGTCAATGCCGCCACCAGGGCCGTTGGAAACACCGCCGGTGCGATGACCCCCTCCGCGCTCCAGAACTTCCTGAAGGGAGAGGCTGGCGGCGGCGCGATCCTGATCGCGGCTGCGGCGGCGGCACTCGCGATCGTCAATTTCTGGCCGGCGGGTGCCGACTGGTATCATCACATGGTGCACATGATGGTGGGGCCGGAACTGACGCCAAAGCTCGGCCCGATGACCGTCCACCTTTGGATCAACGACGGCCTGATGGCGCTATTCTTCCTGCTTGTCGGGCTGGAGATCAAGCGCGAGTGGGTCGATGGGCGGCTGGACAACTGGCACGCGCGCCGCCTGCCGTTCATTGCGGCGACCGGCGGTATGGTGGTTCCGGCGCTGATCTATCTCGTGGTCGTCGGCGGACGGCCCGACCTGCATGACGGCTGGGCGATTCCGGCGGCGACCGACATCGCCTTCGCGATCGGGGTTCTGGCGCTGCTCGGCCGCCGCGCGCCGCTGTCGCTCAAGCTGTTGCTGACCACGGTGGCAATCGTCGACGACATGGGCGCGGTCGCGATCATCGCGCTCGCCTATACCGCCGAGCTCAACACGCTGGCGCTGGGCGCGGGCGGCGTGATCCTCGTCGGCATGATGGCCATGAACAAGATGGGCGTGACACGCGTGTGGCCCTATCTGATCGGTTTCCTGCTGCTGTGGTATGTCGTGTTGCTGTCGGGGGTTCACGCGACGATCGCGGGTGTCCTGGCGGCGCTTACTGTGCCGATCAAGGCAACGCCGGGCGCGCCTGATGCGCCCGACAGCACGCTGCACCGGCTCGAACATGGGCTCCACCCGTGGAGCGCCTATCTCATCGTCCCGCTGTTCGGCTTTGCCAATGCCGGCGTCGAAATCCCTGCGGATGTTGCGGGCGCCCTGCTGGCGCCGCTGCCGCTCGGCATTGCGGCGGGGCTGTTTCTGGGCAAGCAGATCGGCATCTTCGGCGCGGTGCGCGTGGCCTGCGCGTTGGGCGTGGCAAAGCCGCCACGCGGGGCGACCTGGCCGCAAATTTACGGCGTGTCGATGCTGTGCGGCATAGGCTTCACCATGAGCCTGTTCATCGGCGGTCTCGCCTTCCCCGGTCATCCCGAACTGGTCGACGAGGCGAAGATCGGCGTGCTGACGGGATCTTTGCTGTCCGCGCTGCTGGGCTATCTCATCCTGCGCGTCGCGCCCCAGCATCCCGACCGCGATCGCATCGAGGCCGACCAGCAGGCCGAGATCGCGGCGGACGGCCGCGTCGTCGAGTGAGATCGTCCACAGGGCGGATCGGCCTGATGGGGGGGTCGTTCAATCCCGCCCATGCCGGCCATCGCGCAGTCGCGCTCGCCGTGCTGCGCGCGCTGGCCCTCGACGAGGTCTGGTGGCTGGTATCGCCCGGCAATCCGCTCAAGTCGGCCGAGGGCATGGCGCCCCTCGCGACGCGGTTCGCCAGCGCAAAAGCCATGGCGCGGGTGAGCCGAATCCGCCCGACCGTGATCGAGAGTGCAATGGGCACGCGCTACACTGCGGACACGCTGCGCCGCATCCTCCGCCGCTATCCCCGGCGGCGGTTCATCTGGATCATGGGCGGCGACAATCTGGCGCAATTCCACAGGTGGCAGCACTGGCGCGACATTGCGCGTACGATGCCGATTGCGATTGTGCATCGACCCGGCTATACTGGGGGGGTCAAGGGCACCCCTGCCGTGACCTGGCTGCGGCGTTACGTCCGACCCGTGGACCAGCGCAAGAACTGGACGCAGTGGAGACTTCCGGCGCTTGTGCACTTGCGCTTTCGCCCAGACCCACGATCGGCGACCGCCATTCGCCGCGCCAATCCCCACTGGCATGAACGTCCCTCCCCCCGCCATCTTCGGGATTCGGTCACGCATCGCGCCGTTCCCGAGAAGGAGTAGCTTTGCAAAGTCCGCAACCAGCCAATGACGCCGCCCCGTCCTTCCGGACCGGGCCCGATTCCTCAGACCCGCTTCACGAGGTCGTGCTTCAGTCGCTCGACGACGACCAGGCCCAGGACATCGTGACGATCCCGCTCGAAGGCAAAAGCAGCATCGCCGACCATATGGTGATCGCGTCCGGCCGTTCGTCGCGACAGGTCGCCTCGATGGCGCAAAAGCTTGCCGAGCGGGTGAAGCGGCAGTTCGGCCGCAACGTCCGCATCGAAGGGCTGCCGGTCGCCGACTGGGTGCTGATCGACGCGGGCGACGTGATCGTCCATCTGTTCAGGCCTGAAGTGCGCAGCTTCTACAATCTGGAGCGCATGTGGGGCCTGGCCGAGACGCCGACGGCCGGAGAAGCCTGAAACCGCCTGCCTGACGACGGTTCGCCCCGCGCGTGATGCTGCTTCACATATTGGCGCGCGGGCGCATCGGTCGCGGGCCGGAAGCGGAGCTGGTCGATCGCTATCTGGGGCGGATCGCCTGGCCGACCCGTGTGACCGAGCTGCCCGACAGCGGCGGCCGCATTCCTGCCATCGCTCCCGGCACGGTCCGGGTTCTGCTCGATGAGAAGGGGGATCAGCTGTCCTCCACCCAGTTTGCGCAGATGCTGGGCCGCTGGCGCGACGACGGGCGGCGCGAATGCCGCTTCGAGATCGGCGCGGCCGATGGCTTCACCGACGCCGACAGGCAAAGCGCCGACCGGCTCATCGCGTTCGGCCGCGCGACCTGGCCGCATCTGATGGCCCGCGCGATGCTGGCCGAGCAGCTCTATCGCGCGACGAGCATCCTTGCCAATCACCCCTATCATCGCGATGGATGAGCGATGCGGGGGCGGGGCGGTTCATTGCGGGCAGGGACGACGATGCTCGGCTGGGCAGCGGGCGGCACTGTGCTGGCCGCCATGCTGCTGTGGCTTGCCACCGACGCATCGGTCGCCGCTCCCCCCACCATCGCCGAACAGCGCCGGGCGCTGATCCAGGCACGCGCCCAGGCGCAGCAGGCCGACCGGCGCAGCCGGATGCTCGAGGCGCGTGCCCAGTCGTCCGAAGCCGAGGCCGACCGCGCCCGCGCCCGTGCCGCAGCCATGGCGGCGCGGATTCAGCAGGCGGAGGCCGATCTGCGAGTCGCGGAGGCGCGGATCGCGATCCTCGACTCGCTCCAGCGCGATCAGGCGCGGCGGCTCGCCGACCGCCAGGCGCCCATCGCCCGGCTGATCGCCGGCCTCCAGACGCTGACCCGGCGGCCGCCTGTGCTGGCTCTGCTCCAGCCCGGATCGGTCAAGGATGCGGTCCACATGCGGATCGTACTCGCCAATGTCATGCCGGTGATCGCCGAGCGCACCGCCGGGCTGCGCACCGAGATCGCGCGGAGCAAGGCGTTGCGCGCCGATGCGGAAACCGCGCGGCGTGCGCTGGCCGACGCGCGCGCAGCGCTGACCCGGAGGCGCAGCGAACTGGCGCGGACCGAGGCAGAGATGCGGCTCGCCTCGCGCGACTATCGCGAGACGGCGGCGGTGGAGACAGAGCGCGCGATGGCGATCGGGGAGGATGCGCGCGACATCGCGGACCTGATGGACCGGATGGAGCGCGCCGGATCGGTGCGCGAGCGACTGATCGCGTTGCCGGGGCCGGAGCTTCGCCCGCAATCTCCCGCGGCGGCGCGCTTGCCGGACCCCTCCTCGGCGGGACGGGCGGCAGCGCAGCCGGCCTATGCGATGCCGGTGGTGGGCGACATCGTCACCGGCTTTGGTGAGCTATCGGACAGCGGCGTGCAGTCGAGGGGCCTGACGCTCGCCACCGCGCCGGGCGCGACGGTGATCGCGCCGGCCGACGGGCGAGTCGCCTTTGCCGGTCCATTCCGCGATTTCGCGCAGATCGTGATCATCGACCATGGCGGCGGCTGGACCACGCTCATCACGGGGATGCGCAGGCTGTCGGCGGCGGTGGGCGATTCTTTGCGCCAGGGCGACCCGGTGGGGGTTGCCCCGGCGAACCGCCCGCTGATCACCGTGGAACTGCGGCGCGGCGAACGCCCCGTCGATGTCGCCGCGCTCGTGAGGTAGCGCTCGCGCCTCAGCCGAGGCGGCCGACGATCCTGTCGATCTCGCGCTTGACCATCGACTCGACGAGTTCGGGGAGATGCTCTTCGAGCCATTCCTTCAGCATCGGGCGCAGCATCTCGCGAACCAGCCCTTCGAGCGTGTTCGATTCGCCCTCCTCGGGCCGGACCAGCAGTGCCGACAGGTGCGACAGCGATTCGCGCGCCGCCTGCGCGCTGCGATCCGACAATATGCCGGGACCGGCAGCCTCTGCCTCCGTCGCGATGCGCGCCGCGCTCTCCGCCATGGCGGTCTCCTTCTCCTGATCGACGGGTGCCGCCTGCGCCTCCGGCATGCGCTGCGTCAGTTCGAGCACCGGTTCCGATTCGCATTCCTGATCAACCGCTTGCCCGGTCTCTTCGGTTTCCGGCTGGACGTCGGCCTCGACCGCGCGGGCGCGCGAACCGCGCGGCGGCTGCGGGCGCTCGGACCCGTCCGATATGATCCGCTTGATCGACGACAATATGTCTTCCATCGAAGGCTCGTTGTGAAGCGCGCCCATAATCACTCCCCCTGTGTACGGCGGCACTGTTCCATTTTATGCCAGTGCGATCAACGCCATTAGGATTTTGGGCGTTCCCGGCCGCCTGGCCGGAGCCGCCATCTCGCGTTCAGACGGTGGCCATGTTCAGAAGGTGAACGCCTTGGGCGCGGCAAAGCCCGGCAGCGCGACCGATTCATAGTCGATGAACGGGGTCGCGCCAAAGCCGCCCGCTGTCCGGACGCCCGAGCACAGCCGGCTGACGCCCCGGTCGAGCGTGGCGAAGGCCGCGCGCCCGCCGACCTTGAGCTGGCCGACCAGCGAATCGGGAAGCTGCTCGACCGCGCCATCGACGACGATGCTGTCAAAGGGAGCCGCGCCTTCGACGCCCGCCTCCAGCGGCCCTTCGACCAGGGTGATTCCGCTCGCGCTTCCCAGCGCCTGCCGCGCCAGCGCGACGAGCGCGGGATCGCATTCGAGCGCGGTGACCTCGGCGCCCATCTCGGCAATCACCGCCGCGCCATAGCCGCTGGCGGAGCCGACCACGAGCACCCTCTGTCCCGGCTCCACGCGCGCGGCGTCGATCAACCGCGCGGTGGCCACCGGCGGATTGAGCGACCGGCCGGGCGAAAGCGGAACGGGCCGGTCGATATAGGCGGCGTCCGCTTGCGCGGTCGGCACATGCCGTTCGCGCGAAACCGTCAGGATCGCGCGAATCAGCGCGGCGTCATTGACGTCGTTGGTGCGAAGCTGGCTTTCCACCATGGCCCGCCGC
>CAZJCT010000076.1:0-12671 GCA_964544675.1 uncultured Sphingobium sp. | reverse complement strand
CTTCTCAGTGGAAATTTATGCCCCTCCCGGGTCAGATCTCAGTGGCAATCAACACAAAACCAGTCGGCCGACTAAATCCCCGGGATGAAGGGGTCCTTTTTGCACGCCGATCACCCCACGAAGGGGGTGCCTATTGCACGCTGATCCTCAGCTGGAGGGCGATCCGGGTGATCGGCTGCCCCTCATAGCTGTCTATGGCCCTGAGCAGGGCGCCAACTTTCCCCGGGTCGAGAATAGCCGAATGATGCTTCGGCTTCGGCATGGTGAGTGCCCCGCGTAGATCCCGCGTGGGATCGCTTGGAGCGAGCTGGAGAGCAACCGCGTAGCGATAGACCTGGCTGACGAAGTTCAGCGCTCGCCTTGCGGTTTCGAGCCGGCCCTTCGCCTCTATGGGACGGAGCGCATCCAGAATGTCAGCCGGCTGGATATCGACCAGGGGACGACTGCCCAGGCTGGCGCTCAACAGTCTGACGAACCAGCGGCGCTTGGTGATGGTTGCCTCGGCAAGGCCCTCGTTCTTCTGCTTCTCGATCAAGCGGTCGGCGACCGACGCGAAGCTGTTGCCCATGTTGAACCGGGCAACCTGCTTGTCCCGCCGCTTCTTTTCGGCGGGATCGACGCCGCTGGCCAGGAGCGAGCGCGATGAGTCCCGCAGGTCCCGTGCGGCCTTCAGGCTGATTTCGGGATAGCTGCCGAGCGAAAGCTTCTTTTCCTGCCCGGTCGGTACGCGGAACTTGAGCTTCCAGAGCCGCCCGCCTGCAGGCGTGACGAGCAGATACAGTCCCTTTTCGTCAGCCACCTTATATTGCTTGCCGCGCGGCTTGAGCGATCGGATGACGGCATCTGTCAGCGGCATCTGGGGGCCTCTTGATTGGGGGCTTTTCAAAAGGCCCCACCATCGGCCCCCAGAAGCCCCCGGTTGGAGGCGAACAGGAGTGAACGCCGGCGATCGAGCCGGCACCATTTTTGTCGGATTTCAGTGGGTTTTTCAACCGTCAGCGAACATTGGCGAACGGTGAAATGGTGCCGCTTAGGTGACTCGAACACCTGACCCTCGCATTACGAATGCGATGCTCTACCGGCTGAGCTAAAGCGGCATTGTCCGTGCAACGGACCGTCCACCGGAATGCTGGTGCAATGGCGGACTGAGGCGCGCGCATATCAGTATGAGGGCGACGGTGCAAGCATCATCGGCTGTCCGGGCGCGCGGCTTCGCCTCACGGCCTTCACCAGAAATTTACCCCGTTCGGTGATCATGCTGAAAATTCATAAGCAGGGCCTGGGTATGGACGGATATGCGTCATCAGTTGGCGAGGGCGAGATCGACATGGATTTCGCTGCGGAGCCACCGCCGCTCGTCCGTTTCGACGAGCGCCGCATGCATGTGCGCGCCTATAATTACTGGGCCTCGCTTCTCGGCGACCGCAGCTTTCCCTGCATCGAGGATCTGAATCCCGACGAAATCCAGGATTTCGGGTCGCATAGCGTCCTTCTCGACTTCACCGGCGGCCTCGATAATCCGGCCGTCGCCTTCCTGGGCGCGGCCTTGCGGGTCGAATGCGGCGTGGAAGGCGTGATCGGCCGGATCAGCGACGTGCCGCCGCGCACATTGCTGTCGCGTCTGACCGATCATTACATGCAGATTCTGGCGAACGAGGCGCCGATCGGCTTTGAGGCGGAGTTCACCAACCAGCGCGGCGCGGACATATTGTATCGCGGCATTCTGATGCCCTTCTCCTCGGACGACGACACGATCGACTTCATTTATGGCGTCATCAACTGGAAGGAAGTCGCCGCCACCGCGATGACCGACGATATCGCCCGCGCCGTCGGCGAACTGAACGGCGATGTGCCGCAGGTCGCGATCGAGCAGGTGTGGGGGACGGAGCCGGCGCAGGGCTTTGGCCTGTCGGATGACCCGGATTTCGGCGATGCCCTCTCGCGTCGCTGGGCAGCGGGCGGCGATCCGCTGTCGACCGACGCCGACGATGACAGCGACGAGCCCGAGGCGCCGCTCGACCTCGACCCGTTCATCGATCCGTTCGGCAAGGCGCTCCACGACGCGCGTCGCGCGGCGGCGGAAGCGATCAGCTTCGAAAGCCGCTCGCACCAGGCGCTGTACCGCGCGGTCGGGCTGGCGCACAGCTTTGCCGTGCTGGCCGCCGCCCGTCCGGAGGACTATGCCCTCCTTGTGGCTCAGGCAGGGATTGCGATCCAGCCGCGCAGCCCCATGACGGCGCTGGTGAAGCTCGTCTTCGGCTCGGACTATGACAAGACACGGCTTTCCGAATTCGCCGTCGTCATCGACCATGCCCTGGCACAGAATGTCGAGGCCGGCGCGCTGGAGGCGCTGCTGGCCGCGAATGACGGCGGCATCAAGCGCTATGTCGCGCAGGCGCGCGCCGCACGCCGTGGCGAGGCTCCGGCCCGCCCGCAGGCGAAGGGCCAGCGGCTTCGCAAACGCCTGCTGAAGGCGCCGGCGGTGGGATTCGACACGGTCGCAACCGACGAGTCGGGCTTCGCGGTGGTGCTGGTGCGGAGGGAGGCGGACGGCAGCCTGTCCGCGCTCGGCGGCATTCCGGCTGATGATCGGCGCGCCCAGGCGATTTTCCGCGCTGTCGCGGACCAACGGGGTTAACGCCCGGAATTCAATATGTGAGAAGGGCAGGGCGGCCGCCCCCGAGGGTGGACCACCCGCCGGGAGGAGAGCCGATGGACATGACAAACACCCCGCGCCGAGCAACCGCCGATGCACTGGCGGCAGCGGTTGAGTCATCGCTTTCCGGCATCGACAGCGGGGTCATGAGCCCGCCCGCCATCGCTGCCGCCGGCGCCTTCCTTGCCGAGGCGATGCAGATCCGCCCCGGCGACGCAGCCATCGTTCACATCGCGGAAATCGCCTGCGCGGCGACGCCCACCGCCGCTGAACGGCGGATGCGGATCGCGGTCGTCAACCGCGACATGCCCTTCCTGGTCGACAGCGTCGCGGGCTGTCTCGTTCGCGCCGACGTGGCGATCCATATCCTCGTTCACCCCGTGCTCGCCGTGCGGCGCGATGCCGACGGCGCTCTGGTCGCCATTGGCGATGGCGCGGCGGCGCAGCGCGAATCGATCCTCTACATCGAATGCGACCTCGTCGATGCCGATGCGCGCGAGGCGGTCAAGGCGGCGCTCCTGGAGACGCTCGACCAGGTGCGGGCGGCGGTGACCGACTGGCGCGCGATGATCGCGGCGATGGAAATCGACTGCAACCGGCTCGGCGTCAGCGAAAGCGGCGATCTGCTGCGCTGGTTCCTGAAGGGCAATCTGACGCAACTGGGGCATGAGGTCCGCGACCGCGACGGCGCGGCGTCGGGGGCGCTCGGCATCTGCCGGACAGAGCATGAGCCGATGATGCGCCCCAGCACGATCGCGGCTGCCTTTGCCTGGTACGATTCGGGGCAGGACGGGCTTCTGGTCCTGAAATCCAACCGCGCGTCGCGCGTGCATCGCAACGTGCTGCTCGACCTGTTCGTGGTGCCGATCCGCGACGGCGGCACGGTGGTGGCGCTGTCGGTCCATGCGGGGCTGTGGACGAGCGGGTCGCTTGCCGCGCCGCCGTCGGACGTGCCGATGCTGCGCACCACGCTGGCGCGGCTGATGGCGCGGTTCAACTTCGATCCCGCCGGACATGCGGGCAAGGCGCTGGTGCATGCGCTGACCTATCTGCCGCACGATGTGCTGCTGGCGCTCGACGACGGCGATCGCGACCGGCTGACGATGACCGCGCTGTCGCTCAGCGACCGGCCGCGCCCGCAGATCGAGGTCGCCTCCGACCGGCTGAACCGCCATCTGCTCGCCTTCGTCTGGATGCCGCGCGACGACATGTCGTCGTCGCGGCGTGAGGCGGTCCACGCCATGCTGACCGAAGCGGCGAACGCGCCGATGCTGAGCTGGTCGGTCGTGCTGGAGGAAAGCGGCCTCGCGCTGATGCGCGTGGTGATCGACATTCGGGACGGTGGCCGCGTGCCCGCCAGCGCGCCG
This sequence comes from uncultured Sphingobium sp., assembly GCA_964544675.1. Lineage (GTDB taxonomy): Bacteria > Pseudomonadota > Alphaproteobacteria > Sphingomonadales > Sphingomonadaceae > Sphingobium. The sequence continues at coordinate 8,648 of CAZJCT010000076.1, read as the reverse complement.
CTCGATGCCGCATTGAAGCGGATGGTGCGCGGCTGGGTGCCCGCGCTGGAGGCCGGCATTGCCGAGCTGGGCGCGGTCGAGCGCGCGCCGCACCTGGCGCAGCGTTACGCCGCCGCCTTCCCCACGGGCTATCGCGATCATGCCGGCGCGCGCGAGGCGGCGATCGACGTACTGCGGCTGGAGGCGCTGGGAGAGACAGGCGGCAAGAGCGCGCGCCTGTTCCGCACCGACAGCGAAGAGGCGCAGCAGCTTCGCCTGAAGCTTTATGGCCGCGACGCGATCAGCCTGTCCGAAGCGGTGCCGGCGCTCGAGAATTTCGGCTTCGTCGTCCTCCACGAACTGAGCGTTGAGGTCGCAACCGCAACCTCGGTCGGGCACATCCACGAGTTCGTGCTCGCCTGCGAGAGCGGCGAGACCTGCGCGCGGGTGCTCGATCGGGCCACGCTGGTCGGCGAGGCGTTCGCCGCGGTGCTCCGGGGCGAGGCGGAGAACGACCGTTTCAACGAACTGCTCGTCGCCGCAGCGATCGATCCGCAGGGCGTGCTGCTGCTGCGCGCGCTGTTCCGCTACCAGCGGCAGATGGGCAGCGCCTATGGCCTTTCGACCGTCGTCGCAGCGCTTCGCCGCGCGCCCGCCATCACGCTGCAACTTGTCGATTATTTCGAGGCGCTTCATAATCCAGCGCGGGGCGCAGGCGAGGACGAGGCAACGGCCATCGACCGCGCCATCGAGGATGCGCTGGCCGATGTGTCGGCGATCGACGACGATCGCATCCTGCGCCTCTATCGCGCGCTGATCGGCGCGACGCTGCGCACCAATTTCTTCGCGCCCGCCGGGCGGGAGGCGCTGGCGTTCAAGCTCGACAGCACGCGCGTTCCGGGCCTGCCCGCGCCGCTCCCCTGGCGCGAGATCTGGGTGTACAGCCCGCGCGTCGAGGGCATTCACCTGCGCACCGGGGCGATCGCGCGCGGGGGCCTTCGCTGGTCCGACCGCCGCGACGACTTCCGCACCGAGATACTCGGCCTGATGAAGGCGCAGCGGGTCAAGAACGCCGTCATCGTGCCAACGGGGGCGAAGGGCGGCTTCTATCCCAAGCAGCTCCCGAACCCCGCCGCCGACCGTGACGCCTGGTTCGCGGAAGGCACCGAAAGCTATCGCATCTTCATCCGCGCACTGCTGTCGGTCACCGACAATATCGTCCGGGGCGAGGTCGTGCATCCGGACGGCGTCCTGGTCCGTGACAGCGACGATCCCTATTTCGTCGTCGCCGCCGACAAGGGCACCGCGACCTTCTCCGACGTCGCCAACGCCATCGCGCGTGAGCGGGGCTTCTGGCTGGGTGACGCCTTCGCCAGCGGCGGCTCCAACGGCTATGACCACAAGGCGATGGGAATCACCGCGCGCGGCGCGTGGATTTCGGTGCAGCGCCATTTCCTCGAACTCGGCATCGACGTGCAGACGCAGCCCGTCTCGGTCGTCGGCGTGGGCGACATGTCCGGCGACGTGTTCGGCAACGGCATGTTGCTCAGCAAGGCCATCCGTCTGGTCGCGGCGTTCGATCACCGCCATATCTTCATCGACCCCGATCCCGATCCGGCCGCGAGCTGGGCCGAGCGCGACCGGCTGTTCAAGCTGCCCCGGTCGAGCTGGGCCGACTATGACCAGGCGCTGATCTCGAAGGGCGGCGGCGTGTTCGCCCGGACGATGAAGGCCATCCCGCTCAGCGAAGAGATGCGCGCGCTGCTGGACGTCGCTGCGGAGAGCATGGAGCCCGCGGCGCTGATTTCCGCGATCCTGACCGCGCCCGCCGACCTGCTGTGGTTCGGCGGCATCGGCACCTATGTCAAGGCGGCGGCGCAGAGCCATTCCGACGTCGGCGACAGCAGCAACGACCGGATCCGCGTCAATGCCGAGCACCTTCGCGTGCGGGTGATCGGGGAGGGCGCGAACCTGGCCGTGACCCAGGCCGCCCGCATCGCGTTCGACCTCAACGGCGGCCGAATCAACACCGACTTCATCGACAATTCAGCGGGCGTCGATTGCTCCGATAATGAGGTGAACATCAAGATCGCGCTCAGCGCGCCGGTTGCCGACGGCAGCCTCGGCGGCGATGATCGCAATGCGCTGCTCCAGCGGATGACCGATGCGGTGTCGGAGATCGTGCTGGAGGACAACCGGCTTCAGGCGCTCGGCCTCTCCATCGCCGAGGCGGACGGCGCACGCGACGTGGTTCGCTACACCCGGCTGATGGACGGCTTCGAGAAAGCGGGCCGGCTCGACCGCGCGGTCGAGGGACTGGCGAGCGACCGCGACCTCCTCCGCCGCGCGCAGGACGGGCATGGGCTCACCCGGCCCGAGCTGGCGGTGCTGTTCGCGACCGCGAAGTTGACGATGCAGGACGTCGTGGAGGCGGGCACGCTTCCCGACGACCCGCTGATGCACGACATGCTGCTCCGCGCCTTTCCGCCCGCCATGCGCGAGGCGCACCGCGATGCGATCGTGAATCACCGGCTGCGGCGCGAGATCGTCGCGACCAAGCTGGCCAACCGGATCATCAACCGCCTCGGCGTGCTGGCGCCCTTCATGCTCGTCGATGAAGACGGGCTGGAGGCGGGAGCCATCGCCCGCGCCTTCGTCGTCGCGCAGGGGCTGTTCGATCTGGAACCGCTATGGGAGGAGATCGAGCGGGCACCCGTTGCCGAACCGGATCGCATCGCCGCCTTCCGCACGCTGGGCCAGGCGGTGGCGACGCATATCGGCGAACTGTGCCGCGCGAGCACCAGCATGCTGCCGCCCAGCGACGCGATCGAAGGGCTCAAGCCGCACTTCGTGGCACTTGGCGAGGTTGCCGAGGGCCGGCTGGCGGCGCGCGGCGATGCCGGAGAGGGCGGGCTGCCGCCTGCGCTCGCCCATGCCATTGCGCGCATCGGGGAGATGAGCGGCGCAGCGGCAATCGCCGATCTGGCCATCGCGCGCGACGAGGATGCGGGTGATATCGCGCGGGCGCTCGTCGACCTGACCGACGCGCTCAGCCTCGACTGGCTGCGGGTTACCGCTGCCGCCTTGCAGCCGACGGACCCGTGGGAGCGGATGCTGCTCGGCGAGTTCGAGCGCGATATGCACGAGATGCGGCTCGGTTTTCTGGAAAGGCGCAAGGGCAGGCCGCTGACGACTGCGGTCGCCCAATGGATCGCCGCCCATGCCGACGCCATCGCCCGCTTCCAGACCCTGATCGCGAGAGCGCGGGTCGGCACGCCCAGCGGATCGATGGTCGCCGCCATCGCATCGCGGGCGCGGGATCTGCTGGAGCGCGGATAAGGTACGAAGTGAACCCGTGTCTGTCCCGGAATCGTCCGGGCCAGGCCGGTCACGTCTGGTGGCCCGGCGATACAGCACAGTCGGAACACCACAAATGAGAGGGGCCGCCGAAGCCCGAAAGCTTCGCGCGGCCCATCATGCATGGTCAGCGGCCGGAAGTGCCGCCACCCGGGGATATTTCACGCCGCGTCAGCCCGTTGCCGGACCTCGCGCGGCCTGCCGTCTTGCCTTAGCGGCAGGCTCCCCGAACGGACTTGACCGACCCCATTGCTGAACCATGAGACATCGGATCACCTCCTTTCGCTATGTTGAAAACGATTGAGGCGGAGGGGCTGAAAGCCTGTTGTCCGCCTCTGAGCTCAAATGTGAGTCATTTCCGACCCGCGATCAAGGCTTGTAATAATCTTTTTTGGAATCATAATCAGCTGCTCGCGCCGAACCCTTGCCGCGTCGTTCAGCCCCGGCAATCCTCCACCACCCGCGCCGGTTCGGCCCAGGTCGGAAGCACGAGCGGAGCCCGGCCGGGCGCCTCCACCGTGAAGCGGCCGCGCGAGAAGATGATCCAGTCCAGACCCTGATCGCTGGCGGCGCGCGTTGCGACCAGTTGCGGCATGGCGCCCGTGCTGTCGGCGGGCCATTGCAGCACACCATAGCTGGTGCGGATCGTCAGCATCTGCGATCCTGCGCTCCCGCTCGCACCGGCGACCGAAAGCCGGATGCGGCGCGAGGCCCGGTCGCAGGCGATGGTCAGCAGCGCCTCGCTGGCGGGGGGGCCATATAGAGCCGACTGGTCGGTCGCGCTCTGCCGATAGACCCAGGTGCCGGGCGTCAGCGGCCAGTCCTGCCAGTCGTCCGCCAGTGGCACGGGCCGTGGCGGCGGTGGCGTCGGCGCGGGCGCCGGCGGGGTGACGGAGCGGGGCTCGGGAACGATGCGCGGCGCGCAGGAGGCGAGGAGCGCCAGACCCAGCGCGGCAGCGGCGCCAGCAGCAAGCGGGCGAAGTGTCACGGGCGCGTCTGCCCGCTGCCCCGCACCACCCACTTGTACGTCGTCAGCCCCTCGAGCGCGACCGGCCCGCGCGCGTGCAGCCGCCCGGTGGAGATGCCGATCTCCGCGCCCAGACCGAATTCGCCGCCATCGGCGAACTGGCTGGAGGCGTTCCACATGACGATCGCGCTGTCGCAGCGGCGCAGGAACTGCTCGGCGACCGCCTCGTCGGACGCGATGATCGCATCGGTATGGTGGCTGCCATGCGCGGCGATATGGGCGAGCGCCTCGTCCAGCCCGTCGACCATGCGCGCAGCGACGATCGCGTCGAGATATTCGGTGTCCCAATCCTCATCGGCGGCAGGCTCGACGCGGGGGTCGAGTGCACGCACATCCTTGTCGCCGCGCACCTCGCAGCGCGCGTCGAGAAGCGCGCCGACCACCGAAGCGGCGTCGCCGAAGCCCCGGTCGATCAGCAGCGTCTCCATTGCCCCGCAAATGCCGGTCCGGCGCATCTTGGCGTTGAGCGCGACCGTCCGCGCCATCTCCGGGTCGGCGGAGGCGTGGATATAGCTGTGGCAGTTGCCGTCGAGATGGGCGAGCACGGGCACCCGCGCCTCGTCCTGAACGCGCGCGACCAGGCTCTTGCCGCCGCGCGGGATGATGATGTCGATCAGGCCGGTAGCGCGCAGCATCGCGCCGACCACCGCACGGTCGGCGACGGGCACGAGCTGCACCGCGTCGGCGGGGAAGCCGGCGTCCGCGATCCCCTTGGCCATGGCGGCATGAAGCGCGCGGTTGCTCTCCAGCGCCTCCGATCCGCCGCGAAGGATCACGGTATTGCCCGACCGCAGGCAGAGCGCGGCGGCGTCAACCGTCACATTGGGGCGGCTTTCGTAGATGATGCCGACGACGCCGAGCGGCACGCGCACGCGCGCGAGCTTCAGGCCATTGGGCCGCTCGCTCTCGTCGATCACCGCGCCGACGCAATCGGGGAGCGAGGCGACCTGCTCCACTGCGGCGGCGATCCCATCCAGCCGGGCCTCGTCGAGCCGCAGCCGGTCGAGCATCGCGCTCGACAGGCCATTGGCGGCGCCGCGCTCCATATCGTCCGCATTGGCGCGAAGAATGGCCGGCACCGCTTCCCGAAGCGCCTCGGCGGCAGAGCGGAGCGCGCGCGCCTTGTCGGCGTCGCTCGCTTCGGCGAGAATGCCCGACGCCACGCGGGCGCGTGCGGCCATGGTGCCGATCAGCATTTCGGGTGTCTGGGTAAGGTCGTTCATCGTCGGTCCTTGTTCGGGGCGCCGTCCTTATCATGCTTTTCCGGGGGCATGAAGGGGCAGGGGGGCAATCGGGGTTGCGCGCGTGCCTGGCGGGTGGGAAGGTACAGGCAGGAGGTAGTGGAGATGGCCAGGCAACCGATCGCGAAACCGGCATCGCCTGGCCGAGGCCGCGCGCGCACGGCGCTGCGCTGGGTCCTCGCCGCCGCTTATGCCTTTGCCGGGTACAAGCATGTGACCGCGCCTGCCGGCTTCATCGCGATCACGCCCGCCTGGGTTCCCGAGCCCGCGCTGGTCGTGCGCTTCACCGGCTTTGCGGAGATGCTGGGCGCGGCCGGGCTGATGGTGCCGCGCGCGGCACTGAGCTGGGCGAGACCGGCTGCCGCCGTCGGGCTCGCCCTCTATGCGCTGTGTGTCTGGCCGGCGAACGTCAACCACGCGATCAACGACATCCCGCTCGGCGGTGCGCATCTGAGCTGGTGGTATCACGGGCCACGGCTTGTGCTGCAACCAGTCATCATCTGGGCCGCGCTCTGGGCGGGCGGGGTGATCGACTGGCCGTGGCGGCGCAAACCCTACTAGATCTCGTTCGCCTTCGCGAAACGGTTGATGTGATCGGCGGCGCGGAACGCCAGCGCCTCGATGGTCTGCGTCGGCTGGCCGCGCCCCGACGTCACCATGCTCGACCCGTCGCACAAGAACAGGTTTTTCACGTCGTGGGTCCGGTGATATTTGTCGATCACCGACGTCGAAGGGTCGTTGCCCATGCGGCAGGTGCCGAGCAGGTGGACGCCGCCCTCGGCCTCGTGGATCTCGCTGCGGACGATCTGCTTGGCGCCCGCCGCGTCCATGATCTGAACGGCCATGTCGGCCTGCCACTCGGCATGCTTCATGTCGTCGGGATGATCCTTGTAGGTGACGCGGATCGCGGGCACGCCCCAGTCGTCCTTCAGCACCGGGTCGATGTCGATCCGGTTGGTCTCCTGCGCCAGCGATGTGCCGTGGCCGGCGCAGTTCATCCAGTAGGTATAGGAGGCGAGATACTCCTTGAACTCCGGGCCCCAGCTGGGGGTGCCTTCGGGCACGTTCTGACCCCAGGTCAGCGGGCCGCCCGACCGTGCCGTATAGCCGCCGCCGCCGTAGAATCCGCGCTTGGGATCGGAATCGTAGAAGTCGTGAAGCACGCGCGTGACGTTGGCGCCCTTATATTCGTTGAGCGGATGCTCGAAGCGCGCCTGCGCGCTGCCGCCCTTGTTGAACATGAGGTAGCGGCCGACCTTGCCGCTCGAGTTGGCGAGACCGTCGGGAGCGGCATTGGTCGCGGAATTGAGCAACAGCTTCGGTGTTTCGGCGCCGTTGGCACAGACCACCACGGCGCGCGCGTTCTGGAACTGCTCCTTGCGCTCACGATCGAAATAATGGACGCCGGTCGCGCGTCCGCTCGCGCCCATGCCGATGCGGTACACATAGCTGTCGGAGCGGACCTCGCAGTTGCCCGTTGCCTCGGCCTCCGGGATGACCGTCCAGACCGACGACGACTTGGCCATGACCTCGCACGCGAAGCCGCCGCACAGGCCGCATTGTATGCAGGCCGGGCGGTCCTTGTAGGCCACCGAATTGATCGCCATCGGCGACGGATACGGATGCAGGCCGAGCTTGCGCGCGCCGCGTTCGAACAGCACGCCCGATGCCTTCACGGGCAGCGGCGGCATGGGGTAGGGCTTGCTTCGCCAAGGGTCGAACGGGCTTGATCCCGCGAGGCCTGAAACGCCGACTTCCCATTCCACCATCGTGTAATAGGGTTCCAGCTCCGCATAGGTGATCGGCCAGTCGGCGAGGTCGGCGCCCGGGATCCCGCCGAGCCGGCTGCGCTCGATGAAGTCGATCTCGTGAAGGCGCCAGAAATTGGCGTTGAAATGCGAACTGCTGCCGCCGACGACGCGCGCATAGGTCAGCGGGTTGCGGCCGCCGACGCGCTTCGCCTCTTCCGCTGGCGAGCGTCGGAAGCTCTGCGGGTTGGTGGCCGGATTGTTGGTGATTCCCGACAGGTGGCGATATTTCAGCTCGTCATGCTCGAACTCCCCGGCGTCGAGCCGCGGCCCCTGTTCCATCACGACGACGCTGTGGCCGGCGCGGGCCAGTTCGCGCGCCATGATGCCGCCCGAAGCGCCGGAGCCGACGACGATGAAATCGACGGTCTCGCTCGTCTTGTATGTCTTGCGATCCATGCGGCGGCTCCCTCAGGCGGTGTAGGGTTTGGTTCCGGGATAGGGCTCGAACCCCGCGTAATCGCGGTCGTAATAGCCAAAGGGCGGCTCCCAGACGTGGTTGTCCTCCACGCCGATCAGCTTCCAGCCCAGATAGTCGTGATTGCCGCCATATTTGGGCAAGGCGATGAGGCCGAGGATGGTCAGCCGCCGCACCGCCAAGAAGAAGGGCGTCTTCTCGACCTCCTTGAGCCAGGCGATCTGCTGCGCTTCCGGGGCGGCGGAGAAGGGCTGCGCGGCACCGTAGCGCGCGGCATAGCCCTGCTCGAATTCGGCGAGACCCTTTCGGAACGCCGGCAGTTGTGCCGCGAAGAAGCTGCCGAGCGCGTTGTCGATGAAATAGGGGACATGGGCGTCGCGGGCGCCCGGCGTGTCACCGCCCGGCACGATCAGGTTGGAGATGGCATCGACCTGCGCTGCCTCGGCGGCACTCAGCGTCGTGAATGCTGCCGGCGGAGCGGTCATGTCGTGGCCGGCATGGCCCGCATGTTCGGCAGCCGCTGCGATCTGCGGCCAGTTGACGGCGATCCAGCTCGCGCTGGCGAGATTGCCGACCGCCACCAGGAACTGACGGCGGGAGGGGACGGGCTCTTCCATAGGGACACTCCGAGGCCGGCTGAGATGCCGACCTGTTCAGAGCACTCCACTCCGCCCGGACAAATACGATGATCTGCGCATTGTAACGGATGCGCAGGGATGTTCGAGGCACCTGCGGTACGCTGACGACCGGCGGTTCTGACCGCCGGTCGATCGACGCCTTACTTCGGTGCCAGCACCATCAGCATCTGGCGGCCTTCG
>CAZJCT010000075.1:0-12762 GCA_964544675.1 uncultured Sphingobium sp. | reverse complement strand
TCTACCAACTGAGCTATACCCCTGTACCGACGGAAGCGCGGCCATAGCTTGTCATTGCCGCGACCGCAAGCGACTCGGCCATCGGCGCGCAGGCGATCTTCGCGCCGCTTGATGCCGGTCGAAAGCGCGGGCAATCTGCATGCGCCATGCACCACACCGTCATCGATCCGATCGTGCTGCTGCGCGCCTATGCGGTAGGTGTGTTCCCCATGTCGCATTCGGCCGACGACCCGGACATCTTCTGGGTCGAGCCGCGCCGCCGCGCGATTCTGCCGCTCGACAGGTTTCACCTCTCGCGTTCGCTCAGGAAGACGATTCGGGCCGACCGACTCACCGTTACAGCGGACGGCGACTTCGTCGGCGTGCTTCGTGCCTGTGCCGCAAGCGCGCCGCACCGCGAGGAGACATGGATCAACGAACCGATCTTCGATGTGTCGCGGCGGCTGTTCGCCATGGGGCACGCGCACAGCATCGAGTGCCGGGCCGACGATGGCGAGCTGGTCGGGGGGCTCTACGGCGTGGCGCTCGGCCGCGCCTTTTTCGGGGAGAGCATGTTCAGCCGTCGGACCGACGCGTCGAAGGTCGCGCTCGCCTGGCTGGTCGCGCGACTCAGGGTCGGCGGGTTCCAGCTCCTCGATTGCCAGTTCATGACCGACCATCTCGCCTCATTGGGCGCGATCGAGATCACGTCGGGCCGCTATTCCGCGCTGTTGGAAGCCGCGGTCTCGGGCGCGATCCCCGGCTCGCCCGATGTCGCGGCGGGAGACTTCGGGGCGCTCGACCGGCTGGGCGCGGGAGCGCCATCCTGTCCGACGCGCAGTGTCGATGCGCCGGCCTCGGGCCATTCCATCGCGCAGCTCTTGACCCAGACGTCGTAAATGGGGTGCTGGACGACATTGTAGTCCGGCCGCTCCTTGAACAGCCAGCCCGAGAAGGCCCTGCGCCATTTGCCATCGGCAGCGCCGCGCACGTCGAGCTGGACGAAGGCGCCGGTCGAGGGCGGGCTTTCCCAGGGCGCGGTGCGCTCGCAAGCGCGCAGCCGGATCACCGCCGAGCCGACTCGCAGCGCCTGCCCTGGCCGCATGGTCAGGTCGCGGGTGAGGCCGTTGCGCTTGTTGAGGAGGCCGAGTACCGCGACCCGCTGCGCCATCTGCGTCCCGGGCAGGTCGCGCGACGCGGCTATGCCCTGGCCCGATTCGATGATCTCGACCCGCCGTTCCTCGCTGCCATTATGGATCGCCGACGGATCGCCGCCGCATGCGCCAAGCAGGAAGAGCAGGGGGCCGCAAACCGCGCCGCCTGCGGCGATCCTCGCCGGCGTCATTGGGCGTCGGGAGTCCATGCCTCATAATCGCCGGTCGCCATCTGGCGACGGCCCCCGGCGTCGAGCGCGCCGGCAGGGCGATAGGCCTTGTCGGTGCCGGTCAGGTTGCCCGTGGCCTCGACTTCCCAGATTCGCGCGGGCGGCAGATGACTTTCGGGCGGCCCCTCGATGCTGCCGTGAAGCCAGCCATGCCATTCGGGCGGAACGCGGCTGGCGTCGTTGGGGCCGTTGTAGATCACCCAGCGGCGACCGTCCTTGCCCTCATAATAGACGTTGCCGAGATGATCCTCGCCCACCTTGCTCCCCTTGAGCGAGGTGTGGAGCGCCGTGCCGATGGTGGCCCCGTCCCACCAGGTGAATATCTTGCCGAGCCATCCCATGGAGGAAGCGCTTAGCCTTTGCGATGCGGCATTGGCAAGCCGGTTCGGCGGGATCGGTCATGGAACGGGGCAGAAGGGTTCCACCGACACCGCGCGATCCGCACCCGCCGGACAGTCGCCCCAGCGCACCCTGTCGCCAGCGGCAACGCCCAGTCGGGACGCGGTGCCCCCCGCGATCTCCACCACCGCGCTTACGGGTTCTCCCGCCGACAGCGGCGTGAGATCGCCGGGCCGGCCGTTCAGGATCGCCGCGATCGTGCCGTCGGGCCGCACGAACAGCAGGTCGAGAGCGAGTGGGGTGTCCTTCATCCAGAAGCTGGCGGTGCGCGGATAGGCGAAGGGAAAGAGCATGCCTTTGCCCTCGTCCAGATGGCGGCGGTGCATCAGGCCGCGCTGCTGTTCGGCGTCGCTGCGCGCGACCTCGACGACGAAGCGCCGTTCGCCTGACGCCGTGGCGATGACGAGCGGTACGGTGGGAAGCACGCTCTCGGCCTTCGGCGCGTCTCGAGAGGGTGGGGTGCGATCACAAGCGGTGATGGCCGAAAGTATCAGGAGCGACGCAAACATCGTCCTGAGCCGTACGCGCCATCCGTGGTCCTGCGAAGGCAGGAGCCCAGTGCAGGATGTCATCCCGAATTGTCCAGGGTTCCTGCTTCCGCAGGAACACGCGATTTTCGTCATGGGGTGTTCAATCCTTTACACGACACCAGCCTCACCTCTCATCGTCCTCCTCCGGCTCCGGCGGCGTCTCGCCCGGCACAGCGTCGACCCAGGCGCGGGCGGTCGCGAAATCATGGCCTGCCCGGACGAACGCCGCCACCTGCTTCTCGCGCACCGGGCGGTCGGCGGGGTCCGTCGCATAGGGCCCGATGCGGCGGCGGCGGGCAAAGCGCTCGGCGGCGGCCCAGGCTTCGCGCGGTGACAGCGATGCGGGGCCGGCGCGCTCTTCGGGCTCCACACCTGCGGCGTTCAGCGCCTCCGCGATGCGGCGCGACCCGTAGCCACGCCGCGCCAGCGCATCGCTACGGATCGAGGCGAAGGCGGCGTCGTCGACATAGCGCAGCTCGGCCAGCCGCGCGACCACAGCGTCCACATCGGGCGGCGCGGTGCCGTCCCAGCCGCGTTCGCGCAGCTTTCTCCGCAGATAATCGCGCAATTTCGAGCGCGTCGTCGCGAAGCGGGCGGCATAGCCGAGCGCCAGATTGTCGAGGCTTTCGGCGTCGAGCGGGGGTGCCGGAGACCGTGCGGAACGGGAATTGGGGCGCATCACGCCATCTTTATGCCATTTTCGAGGTGAATGGAGGGCCTATGATCGGTCCATTGCGTTCCCTTGCGCCGGCGTTTGCCAGGGCGTTCATGGCCGGATCAGGGTCGACAGACGAACATAACGCACAAACGCCAAGAGGATAGCCACATTGTCCGACACTTCCTCTCCTGCCCTCACCCCTACCGCGACCGAAGACCGGCTGCCACGCCGCTTCGCCGATTTCGGTACGCTGGGCGAAGCGCTCGACTATGCCGCCCAAGGGGTGCGCGGGCTGAACTTTCACGATGCCCGGGGCAATCTCCGCCTCGCCTACAGCTATGCGCAGATGCGCGAGGATGCGCTGGCGGGCGCCCGCCGGCTGATCGGTCTGGGCATCGCGCCGGGCGACCGGGTGGCGCTGCTCGCCGAAACGGGTGAGCAGTTCGCGCAGCTTTTCTTCGCCTGCATCTATGCGGGGGCCTGGCCGGTGCCGCTGCCGCTGCCAACCAGCTTTGGCGGCAAGGAAAGCTATATCGACCAGATCGGTGTCCAGCTCGAAAGCTCCGACCCCGCGCTGCTGCTCTACCCGGACGAGCTGGCCGAGATGGCGAGCGAGGCGGCGCGGCAGAAGGGCGTGCGCGGTGTCAGCTTCGACGACGCGCTGTCGATCGTTCCCGCCGACGTGACGCTGCCGCAGGCGTCGCCCGACGACATCTGCTATCTGCAGTACAGCAGCGGATCGACGCGCTTTCCGCATGGCGTCGCGGTCACGCACAAGGCGCTGCTCGCCAATCTGGCGGCGCACAGCCATGGGATGCAACTGATCGGCAGCGACCGCTGCATCAGTTGGCTTCCCTGGTATCATGACATGGGCCTCGTCGGCTGCTTCCTGTCGGTGGTCGCCAACCAGATGTCGGCCGATTACCTCAAGACCGAGGATTTCGCGCGCCGTCCGCTGGCCTGGCTCGACCTCATCACCCGCAACACCGGCATGTCGATCAGCTATTCGCCGACGTTCGGCTATGACATCTGCGCGCGGCGCATGTCGGCGCAGCTTCGCGAGCAGAAGCGGTTCGACCTGTCGCGCTGGCGGCTGGCGGGTAATGGCGCGGACATGATCCGGCCCGACGTGATGCAGGATTTCGTCGACGCCTTCGCCGATGCGGGGTTCAGCCCGTCCGCTTTCCTGCCGAGCTATGGCCTTGCCGAGGCGACACTGGCGGTGACGATCATGCCGCCTGGCGAGGGGATCGAGGTCGAGCTGGTCGAGGAGACCGAGCTGTCGGGCGGGGAAGCCGCCAACGATCGGCCGCAGCGCTATCGCGCCATCGTCAACTGCGGCAAGCCGGTACGCGGCATGACCGTGGAAATCCGCGAGGAAGACGGCACCGTCCTGCCCGAGAAGGCGATCGGCAAGATCTGGACGACGGGCAGCTCGCTGATGACCGGCTATTTCCGCGATCAGGACGCGACCGACGCCTGCATGGCCGACGGATGGCTAGACACCGGCGACATGGGCTATCTGTCGAACGGCTATCTCTATGTCGTCGGCCGCGCCAAGGACATGATCATCATCAACGGCAAGAACCACTGGCCGCAGGATATCGAGTGGGCGGTCGAGCAGTTGCCGGGCTTCAAGCAGGGCGACATCGCCGCCTTTGCGATCACCACGCCGGGCGGCGAGGAAACCCCGGCGGTGCTGGTCCATTGCCGCACGTCGGACGACGCCGCGCGGGCGCAGCTTCGCGAGGACATTCGCGAGCGGGTGCGCTCCGTCACCGGCATGAACTGCGTCGTCGAACTCGTTCCGCCGCGCACGCTGCCGCGCACCAGCTCGGGCAAGCTCAGCCGGTCGAAGGCGCGCAACCTGTATCTCGCGGGCGCGATCGTTCCCTACGACATCGCGGCGTAATCCAGGGACGGAGCGATCAGGCGGCCAGCCGCCGCTCGATCGCCGTCCACAGGCTTTTGAAGGCGGCGGTCGCGGGCGCGCTCGCGGCGAACGATCCCAGCGGCGCGCGGCGCGACGCCATCTGCTCGATCGCGCTTGCCATCGGCACGCGGGGCCAGTCGGGCTCTTCGGTCATCGCCCTGGTGTGGAGCGCCCGGCGCCGGTCGACCATCGAGAAGACGGGCAGGATCGGGGGGTGGCGGCCGCCCTTCTGGACCAGATAGCGCGCTACCTCGCCCAGCGCGCGTTGCGAAAGCGGTGACGGGATCACCGGCACGACGACGATGTCCGCCGCCTGAAGCACTTGCTCGCTGGTTTCGGTGAGTCCCGGCGGGCAGTCGAGAATGATCCGCTCATATTGCGACGCGAGCCCTTCGAGCAGGCGCGCGAGGCGCTTCTTCTTGCCGAGTTCGAAGAACATGCGGTCGAGGCCGCGAAGCGAGGTGTCGGCGGCGAGAATGTCGAGCCCTTCGAACCTGGAAGGGCGGCAGAGGCTGATCGCATCGACCGAGCGCGAGAAGATCGCCTGCGCATTGCCCTTCTGCGTGCTCTCGTCGCTGACCAGCCAGGTGGCGGCGGCCTGGGGATCGAGATCCCACAGGAGTGTCCGCCGGCGCGAGATCTGCGATGACGCCCACGCCAGATTGACCGCAAAAGTCGTCTTTCCGACCCCGCCCTTGAGCGAATAGACCGCGATCGTCGCGTTCCGCACGCCCGTTTTGTTCCCCCGCATCGACATGAGCGAGAGAGTAGCGCGTCGGCGGGGCTTGTCCAGCCACGGCGGTGCGCTTCTTGCGCCGCGACGGGCGGATGAAGCGCCCCATGCGTCCGACGAACCGCGTCCCGCCGTCTGTCCCTTGCGCGATGCGCCAAGCGTTGAGCGGGCACACCACAGGAGACACGATCATGGCCAAAACGCTTTCCGCATTTACGATTACACGCAGCGGCGAGGACTATCTGATCCGTATCGAGGACGATGATGGTTCGAAGGCCGAATATACGGCGACCTACGATCAGCTCGACCTGCTGGCGGAGGCGGTCGATGAGCAACTCGACAGCGACGAGGAAGACGCGCTCGGCATCGATTCAGAGGATGAGGAGAGCGGTGCCGACGAGCGCGAGGAGGAGGACGACTGAACGGTCCGCCTTTTCAGGGATTGATCCCCGCGGCGATGGCTTCGAGCTTGCGGATCCGCTCGCGCAGGTCGGCAAGGTCGATCATCGCCGCCGCCGGGCGGTGGGTGCGTATCGGGCCTTGCCCCCGGTGCCGCTCCTGCCGGACGCGGAGACGCAGCCAGCCGCGCCAGGCCGCCAGCGCGGCAGCCAGTGTCATCGCCCAGCCGGCCAGCAGCGCGATGGCGGCGATCAGTGTGGTGACAGCATCGGTCCTCGGCACGGCAAGCCTCCCTCTCAGGACTCGCGGCGAAGCTGCTCGAACTCGCGTTCGAGCGCGCTGCGGTTGTCGGTCGCCAGCCGTTCGAGCACCGCGACCCGCTCCTTCAGGCCCCGCACCTCGTCGCGCAGCCTCGCCAGTTCCTCGGTGTCCGCCACGGACGGATGCGGAGCGTGGCCACGGCCGTGGCGCTGAAGGCCGTATCGCGCCCGGATGATGCTGGCGATCGAAACGATGGCGACGATCGCGACGACCATCGAGAAGGGATTGTTGAACATGGTCCTGCCCCTGCTTGAACCTGTGACGCGCGATCAGCGAAGCGCTTCGATCTGGTCGGCCAGCCTGCGGTTCTGGCTGGTGTAATAGCGCTCGATGTCCGCCAGGCGACGGTCGATATCGCGAAACTTCGACCCGACATCACGTGCCGACCGTGCGGGGTTGGACCGGACGCGCTGCCAGAAGCGGGCATCCTCGCCATCGCTGTAAAGCCCGTCCGGCCGTGGCTGGGCGAACCAGGCAGCCAGAAAATAGGCGATCACGGTCCAGGGAAAGCCACCCATCAGGGTGAAGAGGACCATGCCGATCCGAACCCAGAGAACGTCAAGGCCGGTATAATCGGCGATCCCGGAACAGACGCCCGCCCATTTGGCGTTGCGTTTGTCGAGGTAGAAGCTGGTGCGCGGAGCGCTCATGTCAGGGTCTCCTGTCTGGCAGCGGGTCGGTCGGCGAACGCAGCGCCGGTACGGCCCGATAATCGGGATTGTCGGCGATGAGGATGCGCTCGACCGTGGCGAGCCGCTCCTCCAGCCGGCGGGCGGTGTCGTGAAGCTGTTCGAGAAGCGCCTCATCCTCGCTTGTCAGCGTCGCGGCGGTCTTCCACCGGGTGACATAGTGGAGGATGATCCACGGCAACCCGACGAACAGGATGGCGACGATCGTAACGGGAACGAGTCCTTCCATGGGTCAGCTCTCCGGAGTAGTGCGCTGCGCCTTGAGCGCTGCAAGCTCGGCCTCGACGGCGTCATTGGCCTGAAGCTCGGCGAACTCGTCCTCCAACGACTTGCCGCCGCCGCCCAGGCCCATGGCGTCGGCACGACCCTCCGCCATGTCGGCGCGGCGTTCGAGCATCTCGAAGCGCGAAAAGGCCTCGCGAACGCGTTCGCCAGCGTAGAGCTCGCGCATCTTCAGACGGTTGCGGGCGCCCTCCATCCGCGCGGCAATCGCGTTCTGGCGACTGCGGGCCTCATCGAGCTTGGTCTGGAGCTTGGCGATGTCGGCTTCCGAGGAGGCGAGCGCGTCGTCGAGAAGGACGATCTCCTGCCGCAACTGCGCGGCCATGGCACCCGCCTTCTGCTTCTCGAGCAACGCGGCGCGGGCCAGGTCCTCGCGGTTCTTGGACAGCGCCAGCTCGGCCTTGTCCGACCAGTCGGTCTGCATCGCCTCCAGCCGCTCGATATGCCGGCGCATTTCCTTCTGGTCGGCGATGGTCCGCGCCGCAGACGCGCGCACTTCGACCAGCGTCTCCTCCATTTCCAGGATGATCATGCGGATCATCTTGGCCGGATCCTCCGCACGGTCGAGAAGGTCGGTCATATTGGCGGCGATGATGTCGCGGGTGCGGGAAAAAATACTCATTCTTCAGTCTCCATGGCTGGCAAGATGCGGCGGGCACGCCCGGCGATCAAGACGCGTGATCGAGGGGGATGGGCGTGCCCGCCTCGCCGGGACAGGTCAGCCCGGCGAATTCTGGGCGACGCGTGCCTCGCGGACGGTGCCGTCGATACGCTCGGCTATCGCGTTCGTCCGCGCGCGGTTGGCGGATACCGCCTGGTGCGCCGCCATTTGGCTGCGGGGCGTGGCGAACAGGATCTGCATCTCGACATTGCGCTGCTGCCCGCGAAGGGTCTGCGGCAGGCGGGGGAAGGCCATGTGCGACGCGAGCCGCTCGGCTTCCTGATCGGCGGCAGCGAGGCCGCTCGACCCGATCAGGCGACGCGCGATCGCGCGGCCGTCAGCGTCGAACGTCACGCCGACGCGGGCGGTCAGCAACTCGCCGTCGCGAATGCCCGAGGGGATGCGCAGGCCGCGGTCGATCTTCCGCTCCACCGTCCTCTGCCACTCGGCGAGACTCGTCGGCTCGGTGGTGCAGGAGGAGGGCGCGGCCAGCGCGGGAACGGCGGGAAGCGCCAGCGCCAGTGCGGCGGCGAAAGCGCGAAGCGGGCGATGGGCGGCGGTCTGGGTCATGATGGCGATACTCCCTGTTGATTGATGCACAAGGCTTTGCAGGAGCCGTGCCAATTCCCCGCACGCGCGGTTTTCCGCCATTTTGTTCGATTATGGCAAAGAATGGCCTTGGCGTGAAATGCCAAGATGAAGTAATTGTCGCCGCATCATGGCGAAACTTACCACGACCCAGCTCCTCGGCCAGTCGAGCCACTTCCTCGATGCTGTCGAACAGGCGGCGCGGGCGGCGGCGGTTGACCGGCCGGTGCTGGTGGTGGGTGAGCGGGGTACCGGCAAGGAGCTCATCGCCGAGCGCATTCACCGGCTGAGCCCGCGCTGGTCGGGGCCGCTGATCGTCATGAACTGCGCCGCGCTCCCCGAGACTCTGATCGAGGCGGAGCTGTTCGGGCATGAGGCGGGAGCGTTCACCGGCGCCACCCGCGCGCGCGCCGGCCGGTTCGAGGAGGCCGACGGCGGCACCTTGTTCCTCGACGAACTCGGCACTCTGTCGATGGGCGCGCAGGAGCGGCTACTGCGCGCGGTCGAATATGGCGAGGTGACGCGCATCGGGTCGTCGCGCCCGATGACGGTCGACGTGCGGCTGGTGGGGGCGACCAATGTGCACCTGCCGGACGAGGTGGACGAGGGGCGGTTTCGCGCCGATCTCCTCGACCGGCTGGCGTTCGACGTGGTGAACCTGCCGCCGCTGCGGCTGCGCGACGGCGACGTGCCTGTGCTGGCCGATCATTTCGGGCGGCGCATGGCGAGCGAGTGCGGCTGGGATCGCTGGCCCGGCTTTGCGGAGGAGGCGATGGACGTGCTCGACGCATATGGCTGGCCGGGCAATGTCCGCGAGCTTCGCAACGTGGTCGAGCGTGCGGTCTATCGCTGGCAGGCGCCCGAGCGGCCGGTGCGCGATATTCCGCTCGACCCCTTCGCCTGCGCCTGGCGCGGCGAACGGCGCGCGGCGGCGGAGGTGCATGCGTCACCGGTCGGGGAGGAGGCGCCAACGTCGCAGCCCCATGCGACGCTGGAGGTCAGCGACCTGCGCGCGGCGGTCGACGCCTATGAGGCGGCGATCATTCGCCATGCGCTCGAACGGCATCGTTACAACCGGCGCGCGGCCGCGCGCGCGCTGGGACTGACCTACGACCAGCTGCGCCATTGCCTGCGAAAGCACCTGATCGGGCCGGGCTGATTTCCGCTTAGATGTTGCGCTGTCATATCGAAGTCCTACATGACGCCGGTGCGCGCGGCGTCGAGGAACGTCGTATCGCCGCACGTGTTCGTTTCCATGGCCATCGCACGGGGGATACCGCCGTGTGCGGGTCGACAGACAAGAGGATCATCATATGGCCTTCACCCTCCCCGACCTTCCCTATGACAAGTCCGCGTTCGGCGAGACGCTTTCGGCGGAAACCTTCGACTATCACCACGGCAAGCATCACAACGCCTATGTCGTGAAGGCGAACGAACTGGTCGCCGCCGACGCCTCGTTGCAGGGCAAGTCGCTGCTCGAGCTGATCGACCTGTCCAAGGGCGGCGCCAAGCCGGGCCTGTTCAACCAGGTCGGCCAGATCTGGAACCACAGCTTCTATTGGCAGTGCCTGAGCCCCGAGAAGAAAGAGCCGACCGGCAAGCTCGCCGAGCTGATCAAGGAAGGCTTCGGATCGACCGAGGAGCTGGTCGCCAAGCTGAAGGCCGAGGCGGTGGGCCATTTCGCCAGCGGCTGGGCCGCGCTCAACCTCAAGGACGGCAAGCTGGAGGTCACCTCCTACCATGACGCCGACACCCCCGTCGCGCACGGCGCCGCGCCGCTGCTGATCTTCGACGTGTGGGAACATGCCTATTACATCGACTATCGCAACGCGCGTCCGAACTATGCCGAGACGGTGCTGAGCAACAATATCGACTGGGACTTCGTTGCGTCGAACCTCGACGGCAACGGCGCGGAGCGCGCCAACCAGCCGGGCTGAACGATAGGGACCGGCGGCGTCTTGCCGCCGGTCCCGCCGACAATCACAAGATGATCTATAAGCGGGGGGCCGGGGGCGATGTCGGGCATCAGGGACGAACATGGCGAGGCCCATGACGATAGCGAACGGGGCAAGATCGCCGTCCCGGACGAGGTGGCGGACGCCATTCGCACCCTGATCCGCTGGGCCGGCGACGATCCGGACCGTGAGGGGCTGGTCGAAACCCCCAAGCGCGTGGCGCGGGCCTGGCGCGAATATTGCGAAGGCTATCGGGAGGACCCCTCCTACCATCTGTCGCGAATCTTCCGCGAAGTGGGCGGCTATGACGAGATCGTGCTGCTCAAGGACATTCCGTTCCAGTCGGCCTGCGAACATCATATGGCGCCGATCGTCGGCAAGGCCCACATCGCCTATCTGCCCGGCGACTATGTCGTCGGCATCTCGAAGCTGGCGCGGGTGCTTCACGGCTTCGCGCGGCGTCTCCAGGTGCAGGAGCGCCTGACCGCAGAGGTTGCCGACTGCATCTGGAACAACCTGCACCCGCAGGGCGTGGCGGTGGTGATCGAGGCCACCCATGGCTGCATGACCGGACGCGGCGTGCGCACGCCCGACGTGGTGATGAAGACCAGCCGGATGATGGGCGTGTTCCGCGACGACTCGAAGAGTCGCAAGGAAGTGCTCGCCATGATGGGTTCCTGATGCAGCCGCCGCTGGCGCTCGTCACCGGCGGCCATCGCAGGCTGGGCGCGCGTATCGCCGGCGCGCTGGCCGGTGCGGGATATGCGATTGCCATCCACGGCAGTCACGATGCGGCGCCCGACACAGATCTGGCGGCCGCGCTGGAGCGGTATCGCGCCGACTATCGCTGCATCGCTGCCGATTTCACCGACCCTGCCGAGCCGGAACGGCTTTTCGCGGCGGTCGCGAGCGCTTTTGGCCGTGCGCCCGATCTTCTCGTCAACAGCGCATCGATATTCGGACAGGACAGCCTGTCCGATGTGGTGTCCGACGACCTTGCCCGTCATTTCGCGGTCAATGTGTCGGCGCCGGCGTTGCTGACCAAGGCGTTCGGCGCGGCGGCCGAGCAGCATGTGGCCAGTGGTGCGGCGCCCCGCGACTGGTCGATCGTCAACATCCTCGACCAGCGGCTCAGCCACCCGCATGGCGATCAGTTCGCCTATACGCTCAGCAAGTTCGCGCTGGATGGCCTGACCCGCACGAGCGCGCGGGTGCTCGCGCCCCATGTGCGTGTCAATGCCGTGGCTCCCGGCCTTTCCATCGTGACCGACGATTATGAGGACGGGCAGGCGGAGCGGCTGGCGGCGATGATGCCGCTGGGGCGACTGCCGCAGCCTGACGATGTCGCCGATGCGGTGCTGTATCTGGCGCGGGCCAGGGCGACGACCGGGCAGGTCATCGCCGTTGACGGCGGCGCGGCGATGGTCTCGTTCGACCGCGACTTCATGGCGATGGCGCGGGGCAACAGCTAGCTCGTGTTGTGCTCCCGCGAAGGCGGGAGCCCAGACTGGGTCCCCGCCTTCGCGGGGACACATTTGCAGAAGGTTCCTGCGCAGATGAAAAGGCCCGCGGAATCGCTCCCGCGGGCCTTGCCGGATCTTGTGGGGGGCGGATCAGCCCTCGGCGGGTTCCTCGTCGCGGTCGATCGCGATTTCGCCGGGCTCCGCATTCGGATCATAGTCCTCGGTGAAGCCGGCTTCCTCGCGCTCGAACATCGACTCCATGACGTTGACGCCGTCCTTCTGCAGGTCGGCTTCCTCGGGCGAACGGGCCACGTTGACCTTCACCGTCACCTGGACTTCCGGGTGGAGCGTGACGCGGACGTCGAACAGGCCGATCGTCTTGATCGGACGTTCCAACACCACCATCGCCTTGTTGACGACGGTCGCGCCGGCGTCATGCAGCGCCTCGACGATGTCGCGGACCGACACCGAACCGTAGAGCTGGCCGCTGTTCGACGACTGGCGGATCAGAACGACCTGCTTGCCGTCAACGTCACCGGCCGACGACTGCGCGCCGGCGCGGCGTTCGGCGTTCTCCGCTTCGATCCGCGCGCGGTTCGCTTCGAACAGCTTGCGGTTCGCCGTGTTGGAACGGAGCGCTTTCTTGTTGGGAAGCAGATAGTTGCGGGCGTAGCCGTCCTTGACAGTGACGACGTCGCCGATCGCGCCCAGCTTCTCGACCCGCTCGAGCAGAATGATTTCCATGGGGTCGGCTCCTTACTTCACGATGAAGGGCAGCAGGCCGAGGT
>CAZJCT010000074.1:0-13091 GCA_964544675.1 uncultured Sphingobium sp. | reverse complement strand
GGATCAGCGTCGTGTCCTTCATCAGCCGGGGATATTCGGAGAAGATGCTGCTGCTCTTCGGGTCCTCGATATGCGGTTCGAGCGCCACCGGCCCCTCGACGCGCAGCGTCTTCATCAGCTTGCTGACGAGGAAGATGCAGTCGAGAAAGTCCTGCTTCTTGTAGGCAGGGCCCTTGAACACTTTCGCCAGGCCGCCGAGAATCGCCTTCAGGTCGGCACCCGAGTTGCCGATGATGAGCGCGCCGACGGCAGCGCCGCCGATGATGAGCATTTCGTGCGGCAATGCGTGCATGACGGGGCCAAGGTCGCCGCCCGTCATGGCAAAGCCGCCGAACACCATCACCAGGAGTACGACGAGGCCGATCGCTGCAAACATGTAATTCCCCGCATCCTGGAAGGGCTGGTCCGATCACGCCGGGTGGCGCGGTCCCTTCGCCTATAGGACGGCTCTGCGAAAACAGGGTTTAGCGACAGGGTTAGCGCGGCATTAAGTATGAAGCGGCAGCAAGCATTGAACCGGTGGCTGCGCCGCAGCGGCAATCGATGCCGCATGCGCACAACGCCGTTCCTGGTGAGGACAGACCGGGCGCAGCGAAGGCTCGTCCCGAACCACAGTCTTTCAAGACGGCGCTTCAACCATTCGGCTTCAGCGCCTCCTCAGGACGAACGGTGATGCCGGTCAATTAACGAATCAGGTCGAACAGCGTCTGCTGGGCGATGCGCGAGAAGGCACCCTGCGCGGCCTGAAGAGTCGTCAGCTTGGCCTGCACATTGGCGATCGCTTCGGTCAGATCGGTATCCTCCAGCACCGATCGGCTTTCGGCGAGCTGCAGCTGGCGGTCGGTCAGGCGGTCCATCTCGGCTTCGAGCCGCTGGCTCCTGACACCCTGCCGCGACTGGGCGACGATGACATGATCGAGCGCCACTCGCACTTCGCCAAGAGACGTCGCGCGCTGCGTGTCGTCATCTGCACGGATCGCGGCAATCGCAGCGTCGAGAACCTCGTAGATTGTCTTGGGGCCGCCAGCCGTTGCGACTCCCTCCTCGATGCTCTGCCGCGTCGGCACCGCCTCGACGACCAGCCCTGCGCCCACGGGAATGCTGACCGAACTGTCATCGTCGTAATTTGGCGTGCCCTGATAGTCGGTCTGGTTCAGGATCGAATGGATCGTTTCGCGGATGCCGGTCAGCTCCTGCGCCACGGCCTCCGCGCCCGGCGATCCTTCCTTGGTGCTGGCCGATGCCACCAGCAATTCGGTGACGCGCGTCATCAGATTGTTGATATCGCGTAGCCCCGATCCCGCCTGTTCGGCGCGCGATTTCGCGAAGTCGAGATTGCTCTGCCAGGATTCGGCAAGCGCCTGCTGCCGGCCAAGGTTGGAAATGAGCAGCCAGTCCTGCGGCGCGTCCGAAGGCTTTTCGAACTTCCGGCCCGACGACACCTGCGACTGGAGCGTGGTGATCTCGCGCGCCAGCTTCTGCTGCCGCTTGATCTCGCTGCCGACCGAGTGGGAGTTGATGAAGACCATTATGAACCCCGTGCGTCAGAGTGCGTCGAACAGCGTCTGGACGATTTCGCGCGCCACCTGGATGACGCGCGCCGATGCCTGATAGGCCTGCTGGAGACGCAGCATGTCGGCGGCCTCGCGGTCGAGGTCGATGCCCGACACTTCCGCGCGCGACTGTTCCGCCTGGTCGAAGCGCGATTCGGCGGCCGCCTTTTCCTCGGTCGTCGCCGCCATCGCGTTGGCGTTGACCGAAATCAGCTTGGCCCAGGCATTCTCGACCCCGTCCGGCCCGCGAAGCGCGCCGATGGCGAGCAGATTGCCGTTCAGCCGCCCGTCCGACGACGCAGCGGCGATGTCGGCGGGATCGGTGATGAGGAGCTGGATCGTTGCCGCGTTGGCGCCGATCGACAGCACCGCGCCGCCCGCCGCCCCAGCCGCCGTCTGGCCGGCCTGATGCCAGTCGTTGATGTCGCTGACATATTGATTGGCAAGGTCGTTGAGCGTCGCTTCCCGGTCACGCGACACGATGGCGCTCTTCGCCAGACCGCCGAGCACACCGCTTCCCGGATCGGCGACCGCCGTGCCTTCATGCGTGAAGGACAGGGTACCGTCGGCATTGGCGACGACCGCGAATGTCGTGGGGGTTATCCCCGCCACCACCGTCTGACCGTCATAGGTCACGTCGACGCTGCCATGGTCCCCGAAGGTGAAGCTGGCGTCGATCCGCTTCGAAATGTTCGCCAGCGCCAGATCGCGCTGATCGAGCAGCTGCGCCTCATTGGCCGAACCGGGAATCGAGCGCCGAAGCGCGTTGTTGGCCGACGCGAGCGAGTTGATCGCGGTATTCAGCCCGGCCACCTCGATCTCGGCGCTCGACGCGATCCCCGACTTCACATTGTCCAGCCCGACCTGGGCATTGGTGAAGGCCTGGTTGACCTGCTCGAAGTTGAAGAGGAGGTTCTGGCGAAGCGTGGTGTCGGTGGGGTTACCCGCCAGCCGCTCGACCGCCGCGAACATCGCGGTCAGCCGCTGCCCGACCCCCAGCGTGGCGTCATCGAGCGAGTCCTGGACGTTCGCCATCCAGAGCGCGCGCGCATTGGCATCCTCATAGCTGGCGGAGGCGAGACGCGAGGCCTGGTCGAGATAGGGCTCGTTATACCGGCGCACCTCGGCGATCACGACGCCGCCGAACAGGACGCCCGGCTTCTGGAACACATCCGCGCCCGCAGAAACGGGCGATTCCATGACGCGGACGGAACGGCGATTATAGCCCTCGGTCGTCGCGTTCGCGATGTTCTCCGACACCGCGCCCAGCGCTGCCCGATAGACCTTGACGCCCGAGGCGCCGATGGCGAGGAGGTCGGACGAGCTCACTTGGGCTTGCTTCCGGTGGCGGCGGCGGTCGCCTCGCGCCGGTCGAGCTGCGCGAGCAGCATCTC
Organism: uncultured Sphingobium sp.; assembly: GCA_964544675.1. Classification (GTDB taxonomy): domain Bacteria; phylum Pseudomonadota; class Alphaproteobacteria; order Sphingomonadales; family Sphingomonadaceae; genus Sphingobium. The sequence goes on along the minus strand of CAZJCT010000074.1, from coordinate 10,144 downwards.
GGCGATGCCCAGCGTGCCGTGCTCGGCCATGTTCTGCGCGGTCTGCGCATCGGACATTTCGCGGAACTGGTCGACCGCCTGCGATCCCGTCAGCTCGTCGCCGAAGCCGGTGCTGCGCATCGATCCGATGAGGTTGCGGACGAAAATCGCCTCGAACGCCTTGGCGGCCTTGGCCAGCTCTTCGCGTTCGGCGGTCTTCGCCGGCGTCGCCGCTGGACCTGCCGTCGCGGGAAGGGAAGAGATCGCGGTCACAATACCTCCAGCTCGGCCTTCATCGCACCCGCCTGCTTGAGCGCCTGCAGGATTTCGACAAGATCGGAAGGTCCGGCACCGATCGCGTTGACCGCTTTGACTATATCGGCCAGCGAGGCGCCGGCTTTAAACTCGAACATGGGATTCTTCTCTTCGGTCACGCTGATCGCGCTCGACGGCTCGACCGCGGTCTCCCCTCTGGAGAAGGGCGCGGGCTGGACCACGCGCGGCGCTTCCTGCACGTTCACGGTCAGCTTGCCGTGGCTGACGGCGGCGGGCGCGATGCGGACCGCGCCGTTGATAACGACGGTGCCGGTGCGCGCGTTGACGATCACCTTGGCGGGCGCATCGGCGGGCTTGACCGCGATGTTCTCGATGAGGCCCATCATCATGATGCGGCTTTCGGCGCCCTGCGGTGCGTCGATCGCGATCGACACGGCGTCGGTCGCGCGGGCGCGGCTGTCGCCGAAGGTCAGGTTGATGGCGTCCGCGACGCGCAGCGCCGTGGTCAGGTCCGCCTCGGCGAGGTTGAAGGTCAGGTGCGGCGCGGTGTCGAAGCCGGTGGCGACGGCGCGCTCGACGGTTGCACCGCCCGGAATGCGGCCCGCCGAGGGGATGTTGACCGACAGGTTGGAGCCGTCAGCGCCGGTGACGCCCAGACCGCCGACCGCGAGATTGCCCTGCGCCATCGCATAGATTTGCCCGTCGGCGCCACGAAGCGGGGTCAGCACCAGCGTTCCGCCGCGCAGCGACTTGGCCTTGCCCAGCGCCGAGACGGTGATGTCGAGCTGCTGGCCCGGCTTGGCGAAGGCGGGCAGGTCGGCGGTGATCAGCACGGCCGCCGCGTTCTTGAGCGCCGGGTTGACGCCCGGCGGCAGCGTCAGGCCGAAGCGGGAGATGACACCCTTCATGCCCTGCGTCGCATAATCGAGGCTGTCGTCGCCCGTTCCGGCAAGCCCCACGACCACGCCATAGCCGGTCAGCTGGTTGACACGCAGCCCCTGAAAGTGGCCGAGGTCCTTGATCCGCTCGGCATGGGCGGGCTTGGGCGCGACGATCTGCAACGCCAGCAGGATCGACAGGGCAATGCCCCATCCCGCCAGCCGGACGATCGAACGAAGAACAACTGCGGTCATGAAGTATGGCCTCGTCAGAAGGGGCTGATCAGGGAGAAGAAGCGCTGCAGCCAGCCCTGGCGGCTGCCGCGCGCGATCTCGCCCTTGCCCGAATAGGTGATCTGCGCATCGGCGACGCGGGTCGACAGCACGCGGTTGTCGGGGCTGAGGTCCGCCGGGCGGATGATTCCCGAAATCCGTACGAACTCGTCGCCGCGGTTGAGCGTCAGATATTTCTGACCGCGCACCAGCATCGATCCGTTGGGAAAGACCTTGGCCACGGTGACGGTGATCTCGCCCGACAGCGCGTTGGACTGCGACGCGTCGCCGCTGCCCTTGAAGTCCTGCGTGCCGCTGGCGGCGATGTCCGACGGGTCGAAAATCTTGCTCAGCGGGCCTGTGGTGGGCGGCGTCAGGCCGAAGCTGCCTTCGCGGCCCATGCTCGCGCTGTTGCTCTTGGTCGCCTGGGTGCGCTCGACCAGCGTGATGGTGATGATGTCGCCCACCTGCGCGGCGCGCGCGCCGCTCGTCAGCGCGGCATAGCCCGCCTCCGGTTGGAAGATCGAGCCGTTGGCCTGCGCGGCCGCTGGTGCCGGTTCGGCATAGGTCGGCGCGTAATCGGCATGCTCGCGGTCGCGCTTGCGGGCATCGGCGGGCGCGGGGCCGGCGATGACGGCGAGCGAAAGGCCGAGGGCCGTGATCTTCAGGGTAAGCGGTGTCATCGACATTTACTCGCGTCAGATCTGCTGGTTGGCGAACTGCATCATCTCGTCGGTCGCCTTGATCATCTTGCTCGCGACCTCATAGGCGCGCTGCGTCTCGATCATCTCGACCAGTTCCTCGACGGTGTTGACGTTGGACCCTTCGAGAGCGCCCTGGCGGATGAAGCCGCGCCCTTCCTGCCCGGCGGCACCGACCTGCGGCTGGCCCGAGGCGGCGGTCGCGATCATCAGATTGTTGCCGGTCGACTGAAGCCCCGCCGGATTGACGAAGCGCGCGGTTTCGATCTGGCCGACATTGACCGGCTCGTCCTGCCCGCTGACCGTCGCCGACACGGTGCCGTCATTGCCGATGGTGATCGATGTCGTGCCCTCGGGAATCTGGATCTGCGGGATCAGCGGCAGTCCGTCGGAGGTAACGATCGTGCCTTCCGCCGACAGGCTGAAGCCGCCGGCACGGGTATAGGCCGTCGTCCCGTCCGCCTGCTGCACCTGGAAGAAGCCACCGCCCTCGATAGCGAGGTCGAGCGAGTTGCCGGTGGTCGTGATCGCCCCCTGCTTGTCGACCCGCTGCGTTCCGGCGAGCTGGACGCCCGATCCGACGTTGAGGCCGACCGCGAACTTGTTTTCCGCATCGGCCTGCGCGCCCGCCGCGACGATCTGCTGATAGGCCAGCGTCTCGAAATTGGCGCGATCCTTCTTGAAGCCGGTCGTGTTCACGTTCGCCAGGTTGTTGGCGATGACCCGCATCTTCATGTCCTGCGCGTCGAGCCCTGTCCGGGCGACCTGGAGTGCGCTGGTTCCCATGGCTTAAATCCTTCCGTTAAGGGCCGTTCAGCTGTCCATCCGCATCAGGCTGGCGCCGCCGCTGTCGATGTCCTTGGCTGTTTCGATGAGCTTGATCTGCTGTTCCCAGGCGCGGCTCGCGTCGATCATCTCGACCAGCGCGTTGGTGGCGCTGACGTTCGACCCTTCGAGCGAGCCGGAGGTGACCTCGGCCAGCGGGTCGGTGGGCAGCGTGCCGCCGTTCGCCTCGCGGAACAGGCCGTCCATGCCCTTGGCGATCGACGATCCTTTGGGGCTCACCACCTTCAGCCGGTCGACAAGCTGCGGCTGGTCGATCTGCCCGCCCACGGGGACGACCCAGATCGATCCGTCCTTGCCGATCGAGATGCTGTCGGCGGGCGGCAGCGTGATCGGGCCGCCCTCCCCCAGCACCGGCCGACCGTCACCGTTGGTGAGGAGGCCGCTGTCGTTCATCTGCAGGTCGCCGCGCCGCGTATAGGCCTCGCTGCCGTCATCGGCCTGAACCGCCAGCAACCCGTCGCCGCTGAACGCGACGTCGAGCGGATTTCCGGTCTGCTTGACGGTGCCGGTCGCCATGTCGGCGGCCACGACCTGATCGACCTGCTGCGCCCGGGTGTTCAGCCCCTGGCTGCCAAGCCACCGGGCCGACGCGTTGGCGATGTCGGCGCGGAACCCGGCGGTGTTGACGTTCGCGAGATTGTTGGCGATCGCCGCCTGGCGCACCATCGCGCCGCGAAGCGCCGTCCGGGATATGTCGATCAGCTTGTCCATGGCTCAGGCCCCGCTCGCTCGTCTTTACGTCCGCAGGTTGATGATCGACTGGGTCATGCTCGACGCCGTCTCGATCGCCTTGGAGTTCGCCTGGAAGTTGCGCTGCGCGGAGATGAGCGCGACAAGTTCCTCGGTGATATCGACGTTCGAGCGTTCGAGCGTGCCCGAACGGACCGATCCGAACAGGCCGTTATTGCCGGGGCCATAGGTGGCCTCGCCGCTCTTCTGCGTCGGCGTCCAGTGCGCGTCGCCCTGCTGGCGCAGGCCTTCCTGGCTGGGGAAGGTCGCCATCGCGATGATGCCGAGATTTTCGATCGAACCGTCGGCGAAGGTCGCGGTGACAAGCCCGGTTTCCGACACGCCCACGCTCGAAAGCTGGACGGTGGCATCGTCCGGATGGGCCAGCGGGATGACGAGGTCGGTGAGGGTGGTGGTATCGACCGGCGTGCCATCGGCTGCCGCTTCCAGCACCTGAAGCCGCGCGCCGGTCGTATCGACCACGTTACGGTTGAGATCGATGCCGAACGCGCCGTTGCGCGTATAGCTCACCTTGCTGCCCGGCGGCGGGGTCTGCACGGTGAAGAAGCCTTCGCCGGTGATCGCAAGGTCGAGCGTCTTGTCGCTGGTCTCCAGCGTCCCTTGCGTGAACTGCTGCTGCGATGCGATCTGACGGACGCCCTGGCCCGCAGCCTGGGTCGTCGTCTGCATCGGCGCCGAGGCAAAAATGTCGCCGAAGCTGACGCGGCTGCGCTTGAACGCGGTTGAGCCGGCGTTGGCGACGTTGTTCGAGATGGTCGAAAGGTCCGACTGGGCCGCCTTCAGGCCCGACAGAGAAATGTAGAACGACATGGATTAGGCTCCTTCTTGTATCTGTCTTCAGCTAAGGCTCAGCGCGTCTGTGGGCGTGTACGTCCCCAGCGGCGTGATGAGTTTGGCGTCGCTGCCATTGGCAGGCGACTGCACGGCGGCGATCGTCGCCCAGCTCGCGATCGTCCGGGGCGCGCCGCCCCGGACCTGGATGGCGAGGGGACCGGATGCGGCGCGGCTGCCGTCAGCGGCGAGGCCGTTCCAGTGGAAAGGCACGTCACCCGCCTCGTGCGCGCCAAGCTCGATCGACTTGACCAGCTTGCCGTCGGCATCGACGAGATCGACGGCGAGGTTCGAGCTGTCTCTGGCGAGCGTGATCTGACCCGAATAGCCGCCCGCATAGTCCGGCGCGACGACGTCGCTTTCGACCAGCATCGACCGACCGATCCAGCCCGAAGCGTCCGACAGCCGCGATCCGGTAAGCGCCGATGCAATGGCGTCGAGCTTGGCGTTCGCCTCGGTCTGCCCGGCCAGTTGCGAAAACTGGGTCATCTGCGAAACCATCTGGCTGTTGTCCATCGGCTCGAACGGATCCTGATATTTGATCTGTGCGGTGAGCAGCTCCAGATATCCGGTCATGTCGATCGAGTTGGAGCCCGACTTGCCCTTCGACTGCGCCTCAACCAGGTTGCGGTTGGTCGTCGCCGTCGCCGTGTCCACCTTCCACGGGCTGGAGATCGGTGATGTCGTCATTTGCCGAGCCTTATGGTTTCGAGGAGTAGGGATTTGGCGGTCTGAAGGACCTGCACATTGTTCTGGTACATGCGCGCCGCCTCGACCATGTCGACCAGCTCCGCGCTCGTATCGACGCCGGCTTCCCAGACGTCGCCATTCTCGTCGGCGAGCGGGTGGCCGGGGTCGTGGCGCCGGGTGGCGGGCGTGTCGGACGTGACGACCCGCTCCACCGAAACCGTGGCGACGCCCGGCTTTTCGGTGACGGGACGGAACACCGGACGGATGGCGCGGAACGCCTCCTTCTCCGACCCGGCGACGGTACCGGCATTCGCCATGTTCGATGCGGTCGCATTCAGCCGCACGAGCTGCGCCGACATGGCGCGTCCCGATATGGCGAAGATGTTCATGGGCTTGTCCATGCTCATTCTCCCTTCAGCGCGCGGGTGATGGTGTTGAGACGTCCTTCGAGGAAGGACAGCGTGGTGCGGTACTTCACCGCGTTCTCGGCGAAGAGCGTCTGCTCGGTCGACATCTCGACGGTGTTGCCGTCGGCCGAAGGCTGGAGCGGAACGCGATAGCCCATCGCCTTTTCGAGAGCGCCGTTGATCGTGCCCTGCTGCTTCGACGCCTCTGCGAGGGCTTTGTCGAAGTCGATGTCCTGCGCCTTGTATCCAGGCGTCGATGCGTTCGCGATGTTGGACGCCAGCAGGGTCAGCCGCTGCGACCGCAGCGCCAGCGCCTTGCCATGGATGCCGAACAACTGATCTTCGACGGACATTTTTTCCAAGCCCTCTAAATCTTCTCGCGCCGCCGCCGTTCTGATGCCTGAAGGACCAGACCGGATGGGTCGCTGTAGGCTGGTTCAGCAAAAGTCGTGCCAATTGCCGTTTGCGGCGGATTTCCGTCGCTGGGGGCAGAGCGCTTGCCCTTCCGGGGCCAGGGGGGCGGCAAGTGCGGCAACGCCTTGCCGGGGGTGCGGCAATTTTTTGCCGCCCCTCGCGCAAGGGCGCGTATTCTGGCCAGTTTGACGAGGGTTTGCCGATGCCGGCGCTGGCCATTTTGTACGATCCGGTGCCGCTTTTTGCCGTTGCGTTCGGCGCTTTCCTGATCGCGGCGCTCCAGATCGGCTGGTCGGCGCTTCCTCCCGCCCTTTCCGCTTTGTCTCCCCTGTTCAGCGCGCGGCCCGATGTCGACCGCGCGCTCGCCCGTTCCGCCGCACGCAACGCCGCGCGAGTCGCGCGTGACGAAGGGCTACCGCGTGTCGAGCGCGTCGCGCGCACGCCCCCGTTCGTGGCCGAGGCGGTCCGCCGCCTCGCCGACTGTTCGGACATCGACGAGTTCTCTCGCTGGCTTGACGAGGCGATCACTGATCGTACCGACCGGCATGCGCGATCGGTGATGGTCTGGGAGGCCGTGGCCGACGCCGCGCCCGCGCTGGGCATGGCTGGTACGATCCTTGGGCTGATCGGCATGTTCGCCAACATGGCCGACCCCGACAGCGTCGGCCCCGCCATGGCGCTGGCGCTGATGACGACCTTTTACGGGCTGGTGCTGGCGAATTTCGTCGCCGCCCCGGTGGCACGGCGACTGGCACGGCTGAGCGAGCAGGAAATCGCCTGGCAGCGCGAGCTTGCCGCGCGGCTGATCGCGGTCGCGGCGCGCGAGGCGACGATGTCGCCCTCCTTCCGCTACGTCTCCGCGACGGAGGCGGCGTGAGCGTCGCGCGGCTGGGAAAGAGCGGGCGTTGGGCGCTGAGCTTCGCCGATCTCTGCCTGCTCCTGCTGGGCTTCTTCGTGCTCCTTCACGCGACCCAGGAACAGGACCGGCGGCGGGCGCTCGCCAGCATCGGTGCGGAGCTTGGGGGCGACGGCAACGCCACCGCCGATGCCGAGCCGCTGCGGCTGCCCGCGGACAGCCTGTTCGTCCCGCGCGAGGCGATGCTGACGCCCAAGGGACGAGAGGTCATCGCCGCCTTCGCCAACGAGGCAAAATCGCGCGGTCGTTCGCTTCAGATCTCCTCGACCGGCATTGCCGAGCAGTCGGGCCGCTTTGATGCGTGGGACCTCGCCTCCGCGCGGCTCGGCGCGGTGGCGCGCGCGCTGGTCCAGGCCGATGTTCCGGCGCAGGATATCGCGCTGCTGGGCGCGGAAACCGCTGATCGCACCAGCGGCGGACACATGATCCTCATCCGCATGGTTGCCAAGCCGCCCGCCGCCGCCCCATAATGGCACGATTGTTGCTTCTGTTTGGTTGTTCGGTTGAAATGACCAGGATGGACCGCATGCGCGCTTTGATTGCCAGCTTCTTCTTTGCCCTGATCGGTCAGGCCGCGCTCGGCGCGCCTGCCGCTGCCAATGGTCCGCGATTCGAGAATCTCGACCGGCTCGACGGGCTGGTCGCGACCACGGTGGGCGCTACCGTCGGTGAGCCCGGCGGCGCGATCGCGCCCATCGACCGCCGCCTGCGGCTCGCCGCATGCCCGTCGATCCCCGGCATCGAAGGCCCGGTGTTCGGCGCGGCAATCGTCCGTTGCGACGCGCTCGGCTGGCGAATCCGCGTGCCGCTCGCTGGTGCGCCCAAGGCCGCCGGACCTGTCGCGCGAGCGCAGAAAACCGTACTCGTGCGCAAGGGCGACCCGGTCCAGCTCGTCGCGGGCAACGCCGCGTTCAGCGTCTCGCGCGTGATGATTGCGGACGAGGACGGCGGTGCCGGCGACATGATCCGCGTGCGCGAAGACCGCAAATCCGCGCCCATTGCGGGCATATTGCAAGAAAATGGTGTCGTTCGCGTTCCGGGCATTTAATCTTTTCTGAACCCGGCCGTATATAGAGTAGCCGGTAGTTGAAGAGGTTCAAGCGATGATCAAACCCGTTGGACAGGCCATGAGCGCCGCGATCGAGGCGGCGAAGCTGCGCGAAAGCGCTGGTGCCAAGGCATCGGCGCCGGTTTCGCGCGCAACATCGTCCAGCGCGGGCGAAAAGGTCGCGACGAGCCCCGCCGCTCGCCTTGCCTCGGCTGGCGCGCCACTCGACACCGACAAGATTGCGCGGATCAAGGAAGCGATCGCTTCGGGCAACTACCCCGTCGATGCCGACAAGATCGCCGATCGCATGGTCGAGCTGGACCTGCCGGTTTCCTTCAACTGATGCGATGAGTACCGAAGCCGCCCTCGACCGTCTCGACACGGCAGAGCGCGGCTTGCGCGGCGCGATGGAAGCATCGGACGCCGACGCGATCCTTCTTCACACCCGCCAGTTTACCGAGGCGCTCGAGGCCGTGCAGGCACTCGGCGCCGTTCGTGCCGACCCCGCGGCGCGCGAGCGCGTCCGCCAGCTCATGGCGAGGCTCGAAAGCGACCGCATCTTCGCGCGGCTGATCACCGGCATGATCGACGAGAAGCTGAGCTGCGCTGGCTCGCGGCCTGATGCGCCTGCGGGCGTGCCGCTGACCTACGGGCGGCGTTAGTCCTTCCTCCCCTCCGTCATTCGCAAACCCCTAACCCGTCATTCCCGCGAAGGCGGGAATCCAGAGTCACGCAGCACAGCACCTGCGACCCTGGATTCCCCGCTTTCGCGGGAATGACGATAGCTGTGAGATAGTGGCACGATCCTTGCTTAAATCCTTTCGAGGATAATGCAGGGAACAGCGGGAAATGGCCGATTACAGCGGCATTACAGAAACCGGGCGGGCCGTCGGCGGCAGGGTCCAGAACGCGATCGCCACGGCGAGCCGTCGCACCGGCGTCGATTTCGGCTATCTGCTGGGGCAGGCGCAGATCGAAAGCAGCCTCAACCCCGAAGCGCGCGCACGCACGTCGAGCGCGACCGGCCTGTTCCAGTTCATCGACCAGAGCTGGCTGGGCGTCATCAACAGCCATGGCGCGCGCCACGGGCTCGGCTGGGCCGCCGACGCCATCCAGCGCAGCGCCGGTGGCCGTTACTTTGTCGCCGATCCCGGCCTTCGCCAGCAGATCATGGACCTTCGCAGGCATCCCGAAACCGCATCGGTGATGGCCGCCGAGTTCGCGTCCGAAAATCGCGATTTCCTGGAACAGCGGATCGGACGCGCCGTCGAACCCGTCGACCTGTACCTCGCGCACTTCCTCGGCGCGGCGGGCGCCGCCAAGTTCCTGTCCTCCGACCCCTCCTCCTCCGGCGCCGCGCTGTTCCCTCAGGCCGCGCGTGCCAACCGCTCGATCTTCTACGATCGCCAGGGCAATGACCGAAGCCTTGCCGAAATCCGTTCGGACTTTGCGCGAAAGCTTTCGAACGGCGCGCGCGATGCCGGTGCGGAGGTCGGTTATGCGGGCAATCTCGACGGCTGGTCGCTCCCGCAGGGATCGGCGGCGGTGCAGCCCGCCGACTATGTCCGCATCGAACAGGCGCGCCTGGCCCAGAGCCAGGAGATCGCGCAGGCCACCGCCGATTATCCCGAATTCGCGCCCAAGGCCGAGACGGCCCGGCTCGCCTATCTCATGCTCGCCACTTTCGGACGGTAAGAAACCATGAACCGCACGCAGCTCAACGGAAAGATCTGGCTCAACGCGGCGCGGGGGGCGATCCTGCCCTTCGCGACGCTGATGCTCGTCATGTTCATGGTCGTGCCGGTCCCGGCGATCGTGCTCGACATCGGCTTCATCACCAACATCATGATCAGCCTTGCGGTGCTGATGGTGGCGTTGAACGCCGCCAAGCCGCTCGACTTCTCCAGCTTTCCGACGGTGCTGCTGTTCACCACGCTGCTCCGCCTCGCGCTCAACGTTGCATCGACGCGCGTGGTGCTGGTCGACGGGCACAACGGCTCCGACGCGGCGGGCCATGTCATCGAGGCGTTCGGCAATTTCCTGATCGGCGGCGACTATATCGTCGGTATCTTCGTCTTCATGATCCTGATGATCATCAACATGGTCGTCATCACCAAGGGCGCGGGCCGCGTGTC
>CAZJCT010000073.1:0-13228 GCA_964544675.1 uncultured Sphingobium sp. | reverse complement strand
TGTCGATCAGCAGCAGCACCTGCTTGCCCTGCGCGCGGAAATATTCGGCGATGGCGGTCGCGCGCGCGGCGGCGCGCAGGCGAAGCACCGGCGGATGGTCGGCGGGAACGGCGACGACGACGCTCTTCTGCCGCATCTTGCCCGCCAGCTTGGTTTCGAGGAAGTCGCTGACCTCACGGCCGCGCTCGCCGATCAGGCCCGCGACGACGATATCGGCTTCGGACCCCGCGATCATCTGGCCCATCAGCACCGACTTGCCGACGCCCGATCCCGCCATGATGGCGATTCGCTGTCCGCGCCCGGCGGTGAGCAGCGCGTTGACCGCGCGCACGCCGAGGTCGAAGCGTTCGAGAACGCGCCCCCGGTCGAGCACATTGCCTTTCACGCCGGCAAGCGGCCACAGGCCGTTGGCGTCGACGATCGGCCCCTTGCGGTCGAGCGGCTGGCCCATCGCATCGACGACACGGCCGATCAGCCCGTCGCCCACCTGGACCATGTTGGCGGCGCGGTCAGGTTCCACCCGGGCGCCATTTTCGAGCGGCGCGTCCTCCTCCAGCGGGACAAGCACTGCGCGGGTTCCACGAAAACCGACGACTTCCGCACGGACGTCGCGACCGTCGGAGGCGCGAATCCGTGCACCGGTGCCGATCGGCTGCGAAAAGCCAGTGACCTGCAGCATGCCGGCATCGTGGCCGACGAGCCGGCCGACATGGCGCGGCTGAATGTTGGTAACGGCGAAATGGTCGAGAAGGCGGCTCGCGCGCCGCGCATGGGCACCGATCATCGCGTGCCCTCCATATCGTCCATCAGCGCGCGCAGCCGGTCGAGCCGCACGTCGGGGCCGTCCTCGATCCATCCCTCCGCAGTGGCGAGGCGGACCGATCCGCGCGACAGCGCCGGATTGGGGCTGAGCGCCACGGCGACGCCCTCCGCCTCGACCAGCGGCAGGTCGTCGGGATGAACCTCCAGCACCGCCTTGCCGTCGTCGGGATCGATGCACGCGGCGATGGCGATGCAGCGTTCGGCCAGCAACGCCTCGTCCACCGGCACCTCGCCGATGATCTGGGTGACGAGGCGCATCACCGCCTCGCTCAATAGCTGCGCCAGCGCGCCCTCGCCGGTATGGGCGACCTCGGCGATCGACGACGCCAGCATGCGGCGCGCGGCGTCGTCCGCCGCGATGCTATCGCGCGCGACGCGCTCGCCCTCGTGAAATCCGGCCATGAACGCCTCGCGCGTGGCCTGCTCGACCGGGTCCTCCTCGGGCTCGGCCTCGGGCATCAGGCGGTCGGGCGTGGGCGATGCGGCGGCGGTCCAGCCGAGGCCGCTGCCGGTCTCGCCAAAGCGCGTGCGAAAGCCGCCACGCGGACCGATGCTGCCGAACTCGCCCCAGGCGGTGATCGGCGTCGCGTCGGCGGGATCGGCGGGGCGCCAGAGACTAGACATAGTCGTCGCCCCTTCCGCCGAGCTGGATCGTGCCCTGTTCGGCGAGCTTGCGCGCGGCCGCGATGATGCCCTTCTGCGCCTCCACCACTTCGGCCAGGCGCATCGGGCCGCGTTCTTCCATCTCGTCCGAGATCGACTGTGCCGCGCGGCTCGACATGCAGCCCAGTATCTTGGACTTCAGGCCGTCGTTCGCGCCCTTCAGCGCAACGACGAGCTGGTCGTTGTCGATGGTCCGCATCAGCGTGCCGAGATCCTTGTCGCTGAGGTCCATGAGGTTGTCGAAGACGAACATCTCGTCCTCGATCGACTGCGCGACCATCTTGTCGCGCTTGGTCAGCGCCTTGATGATCCGCTGTTCATGATCCTTGCGGATGTTGTTCATGATCGCGGCCGCCTCGGACGTGCCGCCGCGCTGGGTCGTGCTGCCGCCCGACCGCACGCTGCCGCCACTGGTCTGGAACAGCTGCTCCAGATCGTCGAGCGCTTCGGCGCTGACCGGGCCGAGCGTCGCGACGCGGTAGACGACCTCGTCCTGCTTTTCGGTCGGCAGCAATTGCAGCACCGCCGCCGCGCGTTCGGAATCGAGATGGGCGAGCGTGATCGCCATGATCTGCGCATGCTCGGTCTCGATGACGCCCGCGATCTCCTTGGGCTCCATCCATTTGAGCATGGCGAGCTTGGGGCTCTGCGTCGGCGGGGTGATGCGCGCGAGCATGGTGTTGGCGCGCTCCGGCCCCAGCGCCTTGGTCATCGCGCCGCGAATATGCTTGGCCGCGCCATAGCCGATCGTGGTGCGGCCCCTCGCGCGGTCGACGAACTGGTCGAGCGCGTGGTTCACTTCCTGAACCTCGACATCGACGACTTCGTACATCGCATAGCCGAGCTGGCGCACTTCCTCAGGCTCGAGGCGCGAGAGGATCTGCGCGGCCTCATCCTCGTCGAAGAGCATGAGGAGGACGGCGGCGGCGGCGCTGCCGCTCATCGGCTTGGGGGCTTCGGCCATGTCACTCATCGGCGGGAGCCTCCTGGCGAAGCAGGTCGCGAACCACCAGTGCGGCGCGGTCGGGGTCCTGCTTGACGAAGTCGCGGATCAGCGCGGCGCGGGCGGTATAGTCATGCTCGGCGGTGATCATGTCGAGCGTGACCGGCTGGCCGGGCTCGGGCTTTTGCGCCTCGACCACGGCGGCCTGCATCTGCTGGCCGATCGCCTGCTTCTCCTCCGCATCGCGGGCAGCGGCCTCGGCGCGCGCAGCCGACCAGCGCTTCATCATCGGGCGACCGATGCCGAGCAGCAGCACCAGGGTCACCAGCAGCGCCGAGACGTTACGCACCGCCATCGCCACCCAGCTTTGCTCGTACCAGGGCGTGACGGTTTCCTCGACCTTGGCGAACTCGCGCGAGGACAAGGTGACCACGTCGCCGCGCGCCTGGTCGAACCCGACCGCGCCCTTCACCAGCGCCTCGAGCGCGGCGATCTCTTCCTTGCTGCGCGGCTTGCCGTCGGCGCCATAGGGCAGCGCGACCGCAACCGACAGCCGCTTGACCGTGCCGACCGCTTCGCGGGTAACCGAGACTTCGCGGCCCAGCTCGAACGAGCGGTTGAAGGTTTCGGCGGTCTTGTAGGGGGGCATCGGCGGCACGGCGGGCTGGCCCTCGGCCGTTCCGGCGGCTGCCTGCTGCGCGGCGTCGCCTTCGGCGGGCGGCGGGGCACCGGCTTCGGCCGGATTGGGCGGCGGCGCTGCGGCGATCGCGCCGGGCACGCCGCCGGCCTGCGTGCCGCCACCGTTGAGATCGGCGTTCCAGGTTCCGTTTTCGGCGCGGACACGCGCCTCGTCGGCCGGATAGACCTCCCGCGTTGCCTGCCGCTCGTCGAAGCGCAGCTCGGCATGGACTTCGGTGGAGAAATTGCCCGCGCCGATGATCGGGGTCAGCAGGGCGATCACCGCCTGGCGATAGCGGTCCTCGGTCTTGACCTGCATCTCGAGCTGGCGGTTGCTGGCGCTGTCGGACATGCCGTCGCCGCTCAGCAGCCGGCCGTTCTGGTCGACCACCGACACCGTATCGGGCGTCATGTTGGGCACCGAGGAGGCGACGAGATGGACGATGGCGTCGACCTGCTGCTGGCTGAGCGACCGTCCGCCCGCAAGCTGGAGCATGACCGACGCTGACGGCTTGATCTGTTCGCGAAGGAAGATGCTGGGCGGCTCGACCGCCAGATGCACGCGCGCCTTGGTGACGGCGTCGATCTGCTCGATGGTGCGGGCGAGATCCATCTCGCGCGCGGTACGAAGCTTCTCGCCCTCGACCGCGCGGCTGGCGCCCATCGGCATGGTGTCGATCATCGTCGTGCCGTCGGGCGCGCTCTTGGGCAGGCCCTCCGCCGCGAGCTTCAGCTTGGCGTTGAAATAGGCGTCCTCGGACACCGTGACTGCGCCGGTCGACGGGTCGAAGGCGTAGGGAATGGCGTTCTTGTCGAGCACCTCGACGATCGCCGCCTGATCGGCCTCGGGCAGGCCGCGGAACAGGTCGCGCTGCGGCGGCTCGCGAAGCGCCAGCCAGGCGAGGCCCGACAGCGCGGTGACGCCGACCAGGCCGATCATCGGCAGCGCGCGCTGGACGGCGGGCTGCCTGACGAAGCCGGTCATGCGGAGGCGCATGGCGTCGACGGGGGACTGTCCCCCGGCACCCGATCCTGCGGAGACCATCGATCGTCCCGCGTCGGCGGTGGCAAGTGCGGTATCACTCATCTGTCAGCCACCCTCAAACCGGCATGCTCATGATGTCCTTGTAGGCGGACAACAGCTTGTTACGGACCTGCAACGTCGTTTCGAACCCGATCGACGCCTGTTGTCTGGCGAGCATGACGGCCGCGATGTCGGTCGTCTCGCCGCGCTCGAAGGCGGCCGAAGCCGCGCTCGACTGCGACTGCATGTCGCTGACCTGCTCGAGCGCGCCCTTGATCGCCTTGGCGAAGTCGGCGCCGCCCGCTTCGGTCGCGCCGCCTGCCGCGCCCGCCTGCCCCGTGCCGCCGGCGACGGACGAGGCCGCGTCCTTCAGCGCGTCGTTGCGCTGGAGGATGCTCTGGCGAAGCGCCATGATGTTGTTGACGGACAGATCGGCCATCGCTCAGCCCCCCCGTCAGACCGCGATCGCCAGCTCGCGCATCTCGGCAAGCCGGTAGCGGAGCGTGCGTTCGGAAATCCCCAGGATTCGCGCGGCGCGGGCACGGTGGCCGTCGGCGTCGCGCAGCGCGGCGCGGACGGCGTCGATCTTCGACCGGCGCGCGACGTCGCGGAGCGGCATCTGCGTCACATTGCCGTCCTGCGGCATCGCAGGCGCTGCGACAGCTTCCATCGCCAGATCGGCAGGGGTGATTGCATCGCTTTCGCGAAGCACCACCGCGCGTTGCAGGACATTGCCCAGCTCGCGGGCGTTGCCCGGCCAGCTGTGGGCAGCCAGCGCCGCGACAGCCTCGGCGGTCGGCCACGCGAAGGCGCGGCCGTCATTCGCGGGCAGTTGCTGGCGGAGCAGGAAAGCGGCGGCGATGTGCGGCACGTCGCCCGGGCGCTCGCTGAGCGGCGTCAGGCGCAGCGGCATGACATTGAGACGCCAGTAAAGGTCGGCGCGGAACCGGCCCGCCTGCGCTTCGGCGGCGAGGTCGCGGTTGCAGGCGGCGACGACGCGGACGTCGACCGGTACGGGATGGGTGGCGCCGACGGGCAGAACCTCGCCCTCCTGGAGCGCGCGAAGCAGCTTGGCCTGAAGGCTGAGCGGCAGTTCGGCGATCTCGTCGAGGAACAGCGTGCCGCCGTTCGCGGCCTGGAACAGACCCTCCGACGAGGTCGCGGCGCCGGTGAAGCTGCCCTTGCGATGGCCGAACAGCATCGCTTCCATCATGGTTTCCGGAAGCGCCGCGCAATTGACCGCGATGAAGTCGCGCTCCGCGCGGTCGCTGGCGGCGTGGATCAGGCGGGCAATGCCTTCCTTGCCGGTTCCGGTTTCGCCCTGGACGAGGACGGTGGCGTCGCTGGCGGCGACGCGCACGGCGAGGCGAAGAAGGCGGGCACTCGCCGCGTCACCGACGGCGGGCAGCCCGGCGGGGCGGAGAATCTCGGCGAGAAGCGCCACGCCCATGACCGCATCACGCTGGCCGAAGCGAAGGCGCGCCGGCAGCCCATTGGCGGCGGGCACGAAGGACGGCGACTCATCTCCCCGCAAATCCAACAGGATATCGCGATAGGTGGCGGCTGCGATTTCCTCGATGGTGAGGATACGCGGGACATTCTTCTCCCGCGGGCGGGCCGGATCGAAGACCCGGACGTCAAAGCAGGCATCATCGAGCCGTGCGTCAAGGCCGGGCATTAGCCGACTGACGCGCTGGCTCATGTCGACTCGCAACATGCAGCATTCCCCATTTTACCGGCCCATCTCCCCCGAGACAGTCCGGCCGGCCTCACTCCCCCGAGCTCGGCCCCTTTCGATGGGGTCAATTTCTCCCGAAAGATTTATGATATGGTTAAGGACGTGCCGCTGTTGCCGGGTGGCGGCAAAAAGATGCCGGGGGCAAGGAGTGTTGTCACGGCCTCCGTTCGGTTCGAGCGAAGTCGAGAACCATTCGCGCTAAATGTGTCTCGACGTCGCTCGACACGAACGGAGGGTGCGGAACGGTTCAGCGCCTGCCCTCATCGCTCAACGCCTTCTCCACCACCGGCGCGACCCCGCGAACGATGACCTCCACGCCCTCGGGATTGGGATGGATTCCGTCGGGCAGCATCAGCGCGCGATCGCCGATCACTCCATCGAGAGTGAAGGGATAGAGCGGCACATCATATTCGGCGGCAAGGTCGGGGTAGATGCGGTCGAACGCGGCGATATAGTCTTTCCCCATGTTGGGCGATCCACACATGCCCGACAGCATCGCCGGAATCCCCCGCGCCTTCAGCACATCGAGGATCGCAACCAGGTTCTCGCGCGTCTGCTCGGGCGGCAATCCGCGCAGCATGTCGTTGCCGCCCAGCCCCACCAGCACCAGGTCGGGCTTTCTGGGCAGCCCGTCGAGCGCGAAAGCCAGCCGCTGAAGCCCGGCGGCGGAGGTGTCGCCAGATACCGCGGCGCTGACCACCCGCGCGTTGATCCCGTCGGTCCTCAGCGCGCGTTCGAGCGCGGGGACCAGCCCCTCATCCTGCTCCAGCCCATAGCCCGCGAACAGGCTGTCGCCGAACGCGACCACCAGCCGCTCGTCGCCCGTGGGCGCGGGGGCGGCGGGCGCGGCGGCGACGTTGCGCGCCTCGTTCTCCGGGCCGGCCTCCGGCGCCGAGGGTGAGCAGGCGGCTAGAAGGGCGGCGATTGGGAGTTGGAGAAGCGCGGGCGAGACCCCATAAAGTCGATACCGATCCGTCAAGGAAGTTCCTTTCCTCATGCATGCCCCCGTCCAGACCACCGATATCGCGATCCGCGCGCGCGATGTCACCCTCCGCCTCGGCACGCGCGAGGCGCCGGTCGATATTTTAAAAGGAGTCGACCTCGACATCGGCCGGGGCGAGACTCTGGCGATCCTCGGCGCGTCGGGATCGGGCAAGTCGTCGCTGATGGCCGTCCTCTCAGGCCTCGAACAAGCGAGCGGCGGCAGCGTGCTGGTCGACGGGGTCGATTTCGGCGCGCTGGGCGAGGATGCACTGGCGCGAGCGCGACGCGGCCGGATCGGAATCATCCTGCAATCCTTCCACCTGCTTCCCACCATGACCGCGCTCGAGAATGTCGCGGTCCCGCTGGAGCTGGCCGGGGACAGCGATGCCTTCGCGCGTGCGACCCGCGAACTGGACGCCGTGGGGCTCTCGCACCGGCTCGGCCATTATCCGGCTCAGCTTTCGGGCGGTGAGCAGCAGCGCGTCGCGATCGCGCGGGCGATGGCGCCGGGGGTTGCAATCCTGTTCGCCGACGAGCCGACCGGCAATCTCGACGCCGCCACCGGCGCGCGAATCGTCGACCTTCTGTTCGGGCGGCAGCGCGAGAGCGGGGCGACCCTGATCATCATCACCCACGACCCCGCGCTGGCCGAGCGGTGCGACCGCATCATCGAGATGCGCGACGGCCGCATCGTCGCCGAACGCCGGTCATGAGCACGATCGGCTGGGGCCGCGCATGGCGGATCGCGCGCCGCGACCTTCAGGCGGGGTTCCGTGGCCTGAGGCTGCTGTTCGTCTGCCTGTTCCTCGGCGTCGCGACGCTGGCGGCGATCTCCAGCCTCACCGCCTCGATCACCGAGGAGATCGCCGCGCGCGGCCAGACTCTGCTGGGCGGCGACGTCGAGGTCGCGATGACCCAGCGCGAGGCAACGCCCGACCAGAAAGCCGCGCTCGCCCGCCTGGGTCCCGCTTTCAGCGAGACGATCCGCATGCGCGCCATGGCGCGGCCCGTCAGTACCGACGGCCAGCCGGTGCTGACCGAACTCAAGGGCGTGGACATCGCCTATCCGCTCTATGGGACTCTGACGCTTCAGGAGGGCCGCTACGCGCCGCCACTCCAGCCCGACCGTATCCTGATCGACGCGGCGCTTGCGGAGCGCACCGGGCTGACCACCGGGGATCGCGTCCGCTATGGCGAGGCGGACTTCACCGTCGCGGGGCTGATCGCGGAGGAGCCCGACCGGGTGGGCGAGGGATTCACGCTGGGTCCGGTCGCGATCGTCTCGCTCGAAGGGCTGCGGCGCACGCAACTGGTGCAGCCCGGCAGCCTCTACGAGGCCAAATACCGGGTCCGGCTCGCCGCCGATAAGGATGCGGGAGAGGTTCGCGAGGGGCTGGAGCAGCGTTTCGCGAGCGAAGGCTGGGAGTATAAGGACAGGGCGGGCGCCGCGCCGGGTACCAACCGCTTCATCGAACGCATGGGCCAGTTCCTGTCGCTGATCGGCCTCGGCGCGCTGGTCATTGCCGGGATCGGCATTGGCAACGGCGTCGCTTCCTATCTGGGCCTCAAGCGGAGCGGGATCGCCACCTTCAAGGTGCTCGGCGCGACATCGTTCGATATCGAGCGGATCTACATCCTCCAGATCGGCGCGGTCGCGGGGCTGGCGATCGTCTCCGGCCTGATCGTCGGAGCGCTCGCGCCGTCGGCGATCGTGACCGTCGCGGGCGACGTGCTGCCCGTCCTGCCGGGTTTCCGCCTCCACCCCGCCCCGCTGCTGACGAGCGCGATCTATGGCCTGCTCGTCACGCTGATCTTCACGCTGCCGCCGCTCGCCCGCGCGCGCACCGAACCGGCGGCGGCGATCTTTCGGGGTGTCGTGCAGCAGGGCCGGTCGCGGGATCGCCGTACGCTGATCCTGATCGGCGGTGCCGCCGCGACGCTCGTCGCACTGGTCCTCGGCACCGCGCGCGAGCCCTTGTTCTCCGCAGGCGTGCTCGGCGCGACGCTGGGCGTGCTCGCGCTCCTCACCGGCCTCGGCTGGTCGGTCAGCCGCCTTGCCCGCCGCGTCAGGAGGCCGCGTCGTCCGCTCCTCCGCCTCGCGCTCGCCAATCTCCACCGGCCCGGCGCGCAGACGTCGGCGCTGGTCGTCGCGCTGGGGCTGGCGCTCACGCTCTTCGTCACCCTCGCGGGGATCCAGACCAGCCTCGACGCCGAAATCCGCAACACCGTGCCCAGGCAGGCGCCCGACCTGTTCGTCCTCGACATCCCGGCCGGCCAGGGCGAGCGGTTCCGGTCGGTCGCGGGCGAAGCGGAGGTCAACATCGTGCCGTCGCTTCGCGGAACGGTGACCGCTTATGGCGGGCAGCGCGTGGCCGACCTCGCCACAAAGCCGGAGGGCGCATGGATCCTGCGCGGCGAGCGCGGCGTGACCTATAGCGAGAATTTGCCCGACGGGAGCGAGCTGGTTGACGGCCAATGGTGGCCGCGCGGCTATGACGGACCGCCGCTCGTCTCGGTCGATGCCGAGCAGGCGGCGGCGCTCGGCGTCGGCGTGGGCGACGAGATGAGCGTCAACATATTGGGCCGGGAGATCACTGCGCGGATCGCCTCGCTGCGAAAGATCAACTGGGACACGATGGGGTTCAACTATCTCCTGGTCTTTTCCCCCAATACGCTGGCTTCCGCCCCGCACAGCCTGACCGGCACCATCACCCTGCCGGCCGGCCAGGGCACGGGCGCGGTGACGCGCGCGCTGCTCGCCGCCTTTCCCGGCGCGTCGGTGATCGCGGTGGGCGAGGTGGTGCTGCAGGTGAGCGCGCTTCTCGACCAGATGGCATCCGCCATCCTGGCGGCCGCGTCGATCACGATCCTTGCCGGGATCGCGGTGCTGACAGGAGCCATGGCCGCGTCGCGCCAGTCGCGCAGCTATGACAGCGTGATCCTCAAGACGCTGGGCGCGACCCGTGCGCAGGTGCTGGGCGCGCAGATGATGGAATATGCGCTGTTGTCGGCGATCCTGGCGCTCATCGCGCTGGCGCTGGGGACGGCGGCGGCGTGGTTCGTGATGGTGCGGATCTTCGAATTCGGCTGGGCCCCGGACTGGGGCGTCGTGCTCGGCACATTGTTCGGCGGCGCGCTCCTGACGCTCGGCATCGGGCTGGCGGGATCGCTGCCGCTGATGGCGCTTCGCCCCGCCCGCGCGCTGCGCGAATTGTGACGGCGCTCGCGCCGCGCACCGAATAGCGATTGGTTAAATGCTTCGTGCGACCTAGATAGGCGCCATGCCCCACAGCCGCCCCGTCAACCAGCGCGCCATCATCGACCGGCGCGCCCTCACCGACCGCCTTGCCGCCGAGGCGGAACGGCTGGGCCGCGAACCGGCGAAGCTGCGCCCCGTCGTCATCGCCGAAATCCGCAAGGCGCTCGAGGATGGGCGCGCAGAGGTCATCCGGCGGCTCGAGGCACGCCCGACCAACGGACGCGAGGCGGTCACCGCCCAGTCCTTCCTGATCGACCAGGTGCTGCGCGTGCTCTACGACGCGACCGTCGAATGGCTGTACCCGATCAGCAATCCCACGGCGTCCGAACGGATCGCATTGCTGGCGGTGGGCGGATACGGCCGGGGCGAGATGGCGCCGCACAGCGACGTCGATATCGCGTTCATCACTCCCTACAAGACGACCGGCTGGACCGAGCAGGTCATCGAATCGATGCTCTATTCGCTCTGGGACCTGGGGCTGAAGCTGGGCCAGTCGAGCCGCTCGATCGACGAGGCCATCCACATGGCCAAGAGCGACCTGACGATCCGCACCGCGATGCTGGAGGCGCGCTATCTCTGGGGCGACCGCGCCACGTATGAGGACGCGATCCGGCGGTTCCAGAGGGAGGTCGTCGCCGACGGGGCGCGCGCCTTCATCGCGGACAAGCTCGCCGAACGCGAATCGCGCCATCAACGCATGGGCGACAGCCGCTATGTGGTCGAGCCCAATGTGAAGGAAGGCAAGGGCGGGCTTCGCGACCTGCACACCTTGTTCTGGATCGGCAAATATATCCACCGCGTCGGTTCGGTGGCCGAGCTGGTCGATGTCGGCCTGCTGACCCGTCAGGAGCTCAGCCAGTTCGAGCGTGCCGAGAATTTCCTCTGGGCCGTCCGCTGCCACATGCATCTGATCGCCGGGCGACCCGAGGAACGGCTGACCTTCGACCTGCAGATCGAGGTGGCGGAGCGGATGGGCTTTCGTGCCCGCACCGGCCGCGCGGGCGTCGAGCGGTTCATGCGGCTCTATTTCCTGATGGTGAAGACCGTCGGCGACCTGACCGGCATCTTCCTCGCACATCTCGACGACGCCATGGGCGAGCGCGGGCGGCGGCTGATCCCCACGCTGTTCCAGCGCAAGCGCAAACGCGACCTCGGCGGCTATGTCCTCGACAGGGGCCGGCTGACGATCCCCGACGACGGCTGGTTCCAGGCCGATCCGACCCGGCTGATCGAGATTTTCTGGATCGCCGACAAGCATGAGCTGGAGCTGCATCCCAATGCCATGCGCGCGCTCAACCGCGATTCGCGGCTGATCGGGCGCAAGGTGCGCGCGGACCGGCGCGCCAACAGCCTGTTTCTCGACGTGCTGACGTCGCCGCGCGACCCGGAGCGGGTATTGCGCGCGATGAACGAGGCGGGCGTGTTCGGCCGCTTCGTCACCGATTTCGGGCGCGTGGTGGCGCAGATGCAGTTCGACATGTACCATCATTACACGGTCGACGAGCACACGATCCGGGCGATCGGCCTCGTCTCGCAGATCGAGCATGGCGAGCTTCAGGACGATCATCCCGCCGCGACCGCGCTGTTCCGCAAGATCGTGCTTCGCCGTGCGCTGTTCGTCGCCGTCCTGCTGCACGACATCGCCAAGGGCCAGGGCGGCGATCACAGCGTGCTGGGCGCAGAGGTGGCGAAGAAGCTGTGTCCCCGCCTGGGGATGACGGCGGCCGAGACCGAGACCGTCGCCTGGCTGGTGCGCCACCATCTGCTGATGTCCGCCACCGCCTTCAAGCGCGACCTGACCGATTACAAGACGATCCTCGATTTCGCCAAGGAGGTGCAGAGCATCGAGCGGCTGCGGCTGCTGCTGGTGCTGACGGTCGTCGATATCCGCGCGGTGGGACCGGGAACATGGAACGGATGGAAGCGGCAGCTCCTCCTCGACCTGTTCGACTCAACCGAGGAGCTGGTGCGGCCCGGTCACAAGCAGCGCGGCCGCAAGGAGCGGATCGTCCAGAAGCGTGACGCGCTGGCAGACCGGCTGGGCCTGACCGAAACCGCGTTCAAGCGGCTCGTGCGGCGTTTCCCCGACAGCTACTGGATCGCAGAATCGTCCGAAGTGCTGGAAATGAACGCGCGGCACCTGCTCGCGGCAGGCGACGAGCCGCTGGCGATCACCGCCATGCCCGACCGCGAGCGCGGCGCGACTCTCGTCACGGTCAGCGCCGCCGACCATCCGGGGCTGTTCTACCGCGTCGCGGGCGCGATCTCGCTTGCTGGCGCGAGCATCATCGACGCGCGAATCCACACGCTGCGCGATGGCCTCGCGCTCGACAATTTCCTGGTGCAGGACCCGCTCGGCGGCCGCTTCGACGACGAGGCGCAGCTTCGCCGGATCGAGCAGACGATCATCGAGGCGCTGTCGGACCGCCACAATCTGGTCACCCGCCTCGACAAGCGCCAGCTTGCCCGCCCGCGCGCGGAGGCGTTCGAGGTCGCGCCCAATGTCATCGTCGACAATCGCGCGTCGAACCGCTTCACGGTCATCGAGGTCACCGCGCGCGACCGGCCCGCTTTGCTGTTCGGCCTCGCCTTCGCGCTGTTCCAGTCAAAGGTCACGATCCACAGCGCCCATGTCGCCACCTATGGCGAGCGCGCGGTGGACACCTTCTACGTCACCGACCTGCTGGGCGACAAGATCGAGAGCAAGCAGCGCCTCGCCACCATCGAGCGGCGGCTGATCGAGGCGATCGATTCGGAGGCAAGCGCGATCGCGGAAGCGGTGGGATATGTGTGAGCGTCATCACCCCACCCGTCATGCCAGCGAAGGCTGGCATCTCTGAAGGCGAGAGCGCGACCTACGATATGACTAGAGCCTAAAGCGACCCCAGCTTTCGCTGGGGTGACGAGAGCGTCAAAGGGTGGTGAAGAGAGAGCGTGAGCGCTTGGCGCTTAGCCGACAATCCCCTTCGCCCAGGCCTTGAGCTCGTCGCCCATCGCAGCATCGCGGCAGGCCAGCGCGAAATTGGCCTGCGCGAAACCGAGCTTGGAGCCGCAATCGAAGCGCTCGCCGGCGAAGGTGACGCCGTGGAAGGGCTGCTTGCCGATCAGCTTGGCCAT